>JAQYLW010000001.1 GCA_028719825.1 Spirochaetales bacterium
AAACAATGGAATTGTTGGGAAAAATAAGGGGCCTCTTGGATCCGAGGGGGCGCATAAGGGTTTAATGGAGCCCTACGGGCGTCAATGGCGCTTCGCTAGCAGACCCGAACGAACGTTTTTTGATTGACAGAATCTTTTGTAACTAATGTTTGTAAATACGGAATTGTTGGGGAAAAAATAAGGTGCCGATTGGATTCGAGGTGGCGCATAAGGGTTTAATTGAAGCCCTACGGGCATCAATGGCGCTTCGATAGCAGACCCGAACGAACATTTTTTGATTGACAGAATCTGTTGTAACTAATGTTTGTAAACAATGGAATTGTTGGGAAAAAAATAAGGTGCCGATTGGATTCGAAGGGGCGCATAAGGGTTTAATTGAAGCCCTGCGGGCATCAATGGCGCTTCGCTAGCAGACCCGAACGAATGTTTTTTGATTGGCAGAATCTTTTGTAACTAATGCTTGTAAATAATGGAATTGTGAAAGAAAAGAAGGTGCCGATTGGATTCGAACCAACGCATAAGGGTTTTGCAGACCCGTCCCTTACCACTTGGGTACGGCACCAAAGTACATTATGATGATATTATATTACGATTAACATTTCAAGAGAAAGACAAGAGAGGAAAAAATCAAATTACAATTGCGCGATTGAGAAATGTATAATAAAGTTTGAATATGGAAAAACTTGTTAATATAAAATTAAATGCGGCTGAAGACGGTATAATAATTGTCGATCAGCGTGCCTTACCTTTGGAGTTAAAATATCTTGAGATTAAAACACCGGAACAAGCATACGATGCTATCGAAAGTCTTGCAGTGCGCGGAGCTCCGGCAATAGGTATTTTTGCAGGATATTCAATGTATGTTCTTTCAAAACAAATCGTAAAGGATGCAAAATCCTCATCCGATGCTCATCAAAAAATTGAAAAACTTGCAGAATACCTAAATTCATCCCGTCCTACTGCCGTAAATCTTAATTATGTCTTAACCCGTGTTCTTAAAAGAATAAAAGACGTAGATTACGATAAAATCATCTCCGTCCTCAAGGAAGAGGCTGTAAAGATTCATGAAGAGGACAAGGCCATGTGTAAAGCAATAAGCGAATATGGTCTTACTTTGTTAAAAGACGGCATGGGTGTTATAACACACTGTAACGCAGGACCTCTTGCAACAAGCGAATACGGAACGGCGCAGGGTCCTCTTATTATGAGCAAGGAACGCGGACTGAATATAAGAGTGTATGCAGACGAAACACGACCGCTTCTTCAGGGTGCCCGCCTTACCAGCTTTGAACTTTATAACAGCGGAGTTGATGTAACGCTGATCTGCGATAATATGGCAAGTCTTGTAATGAGAAAGGGCCTTATTAACATTGCATTTGTCGGAGCAGACAGAATCGCTGCAAACGGAGACTTTGCAAATAAAATCGGAACAAGCGGAGTGGCAATTTTATGCAAACACTACGGAATACCGTTTTATACTTTTGCTCCTTCTTCAACTATTGATATGTCATGTCCTACGGGAAACGATATAGTTATCGAAGAAAGGAACGGAGATGAAATTGCCGAAAAGTTTTATGCAAAGCGTATGGCTCCAAAGGGCATTAAAACTTTCAATCCGGCCTTCGACGTAACAGATCATAATCTCCTTTCCGGCATAGTGACGGAAAAAGGAATTATCAGAGCACCGTTTGATGTAAATCTAAAAAAGATGTTCGGTTAAATTAATCGCCTTGATTTGTCTAACGGATATAAATTTAGTTATAATAAAAATATAAGTCATTTGGTTTTAAAGGCTTATCGGAGGAAATCATGGATGTATTTAAAGAAGGATGGAAAAACTACAAATCCTTGTGGACAGCAGAAAAGTATGCATGTTTTAAGGGAAGAGCAAGCAGAAGGGAGTATTGGACAACCATTTTAATAATTTTCATTACAGAGCTTCTTGTATCAATCCCTGACACGATTGTTAATTTATCTATTCGCTCGGCTACTAATTTTTCTCTTTTCTCAACCATATACGGAATAGCGATATTTTTGCCTGCCCTTTCTTTGACCTTTAGGCGACTTCATGATGTAGGAAGATCCGGGTGGTGGATTATATCCGAATGTATAGTTGCCGCTGTAATGATGATTTCGCTTTGTTCTGCGGTTATTGCCGGAATAGTAAACAATTCTCTTAGAATGGGTTTATGTTTTGTTGATGCCGGTATGATATCCCTTGCATTGTTTGGTTTATTATTGGCAATTGTTTGCTTCTCAATTCAGATAATTGTGTTTGTGTTCACTTTGTTAAAAGGTCAAACAGGACCGAACAAATACGGTGAAGCACCTGTGCAATACAAAGTAGTAATACTCTCTGACGATAATTGCAAACCTGCAGAAGAAGAAAAATGCGAGTGCTCTCCTTGCTGTTGCCAAAATGAAGAAGTTTCTTCTGTTGATGAAAATGATGAAGTTTCTTCTGTTGATGAAAACGAAGAATCTTCCTCCGTTGCTGAAAAAGAAGAAGCTGAAAAACAAGACGATGCTACGTCAACATCTTCAGAGAAAGAGGAAGAGTAATAACTTTTATAAATGGTTAAAGTATTGGTATATAGCCAGTGCGTTGCACCGTCGGCTAAGGATAATATGATGGAAAGGACTCTCTCGGGAGTCCTTTTGCCTCTTACAAAGTATATTTATCAAAACAAAACCGAGGACAATATTCTGCTTTTTTTAACAGCGGAGGAGGTTAGATATCTTGAAGAAAACCACCCTGAGCAGAATATGTTTATCACATCCCTTGTAAAAAGAAACGCAATCACAATGCTTACGGGGACGTATCATAATATAAATCCCATAATATTTACCTCCAAGACAATATCGGATGATATTGAGCAGATGACAACCTTTTTGCGCCGCCAATATACCCGTCGTCCGGTTGCATTTTTTCCATATGCGTCTTTGTGGACACCCACTATAGCCGCTGCTCTTGAGAACGTTGGTATAGAAGAAGTATTTTTTCCGTCTTTGAGAAACATTACAAATTATCCCGAAGGTTCTTTTGAGATTACTACTTTAAACAAGAGCATCAAAGTACATCATGCAAACGATACGATAGACTTATATATATCCTCCTTTATCTCAGGGGAGAAAAAAATAAACGAAGTGTCTGAACGCATATGTGAATATATACATACAACACAAGAGGACATAGTAATAGGTTTAAATCTGGATGCTCTCTCCACGGTAGAGCAAGGGGCTGAATTTGCAATAGAAATACTATCATGCGTTCGCAATTACAATGTTCAAAATAAGATAGGTAGCTCTGTTAATAGATTGTATCCTCAGTTCTTTTTGCCGTCAGGATGCTATTCGTCGCTTTATAAAGAATCAAATATACTTGGCGATATTCTTCAAAAGGATGAGCATTTTTACCTCTCAAAGGTTATGTTTATAAAAAGGTTCTTGCAGTTTAGCGGCAATAAAAAATTAATAGGGGATAAAAAGTATTTAGATGCTCTTCTTTGTTCAATTGCCTCTGTTGCCCTTTTTTTAGATGAGTACTCCGACGTTAAATATCAAACAAAACTTAACCGCGATTTTTATACAATTTTATCCAGTCTATCGGCTCAGCCGTTTTTTGACCCCACGTTCCGCTCATGCAATTTAGAGCACACCATTTTGTTGAGCAAGGGCATCTTTGTCCTTGTTTCGCCTGATGCGGTTGTAGAAGAATTTGGCATGTTAAATTCAGGAATTGACTTTGTAAAGGACGGATGGGCATTCAAAGATGTTATACGAGATGAAAATGGCGATAGTATTGAGGGAATAACATATAAGGTTTCTACGGAAAACAAAA
>JAQYLW010000002.1 GCA_028719825.1 Spirochaetales bacterium
ATGGCTTTCCTTGAACTCAGCTGATCTTTTTGTATTTTTCACCTTGTAGTCAATTATGGTGTATGTAGAGTCTGATAAATTATAGTCAATACGGTCTATTCTGCTTTTTTTAGAAAATGCCATTTTACGACACTGAAATTCCTTATCGCTTTCCCATTCCGCAGCCACGGGATATGCATCTTTTAAGTTGCTTACGGTGCGTTTTATCTCATCAGTGATAGCATCCGTTAATATTTTTAATTCCTGATCATGCACCTTATCAAGCGCAGGGTACAGATCTAAATACTTTTTATCAACCTTGTCTATGATTTCTTTCAAAAGCTTTTCATCAACTTGTGTATGCGTCCCTATCACGGCATCCATTTTTTGTTTATTGGGTACTAAATCGTTCACCACGCCGTATATAAAGGATTGACAGATGTACTCTTTTAAAACCTCATGAACAAAATCTCCTTTTACATTCGGCAAAAGCCACGTATCAAGCTTAATGCTTGTATCAACCTCGCTTTTAAGCTTTAAAACCGTTGTATAATAGAACTTTCGCTGACAGTCTATAAAGGTTTTAACCGAAGTTGCAGACAATCTTATATCTTGAAGCCTTTGTTTTTTTACTTCCTGTATTTCGTCGGTAATTTGATCTATTGAAGCCTTTTCCATCAATGACGTTTTGTCTGAAAACGCCACCATCACCTCTTGATCTATATTGCACGCCTTTTTCAACTTCATTACAAATGGTGATGGGTTTTTTTCAATCATGTTAACAGAGTCAAATGCAACATAGCTTACAAACAAGGAAGAAGTTCCAATGGATGAGGAGGATTTTATAATATCCGTCAATGCGCTGTACTCTTTTTCAACGGAACGCGATGTCATATTGACCCGATTATCGCTTACACCGATTGCTTTGAGTTCGTCATCCGACATTATCGGTGATTCTGCCTCTTTAATTCCAAAAGAGGATGAGTCCATGCCAATAATATATAAATGTTTCCTCACCTCAGGTGCATCCGAGAAGAACGTTCCTACAAGAATGCCGCCATCTTTTTCTTCCTTTGGCATAGCTACATCTTTTATGGTATTAAGAACAAGAGATTTAACCTCATAGTGCGACATAACAAAGTCTTCGGGGATGAGCAGAGAAGTTTTATAAAGAGCCTCACATACACCATGTGCTCTTTGTGCTTTCCAATAAGAACCTATAAATTCGGAGGTCAATGTAAAAAATTCTTTGGCGCATACGCTCTCGGATGAGCGAAGCTGTATTAAGTAATCAATATATTTTTTGCTATCAGGCGTTTCTTCTATTATGCCATATGCTCTTTCATGAGTAATAAAAGCGTATTTAATATCAAACAATTCATTTATTGTATAGAAAATCTCCCCTTTTTCTTCCGTCAACGAAGAGAGGCATCTGTAAGGTATTTGCAAGGCATCAAGCGCAGATAACACATTTAAAAGCATTCCCGATGTCGATAGGTATAAAGCAACTTCCGAAAGTAAATATTCTTTCTTAACTATGTCGTTAACAACGCCGTACACCTCGTTAAAGCTGCCGTAAGCGTTCTGAACAATCACCGAAGAAAACGATGAACACAAACTATCTAATTTTAACAGTTCTTTTTCTGAAACCTTTAGACAAGGAATATAGAATGAGAGAATTTCTTTCAAAACCGCGCCGATTTCGCCGTTGCCGATATATTCATACTCATATTGTCTGTCTATGTATTCCTGATGTTCTTTTAAAATGCTCAGTGCCTTTATATACAGTTGTTCCTCGCTAAAGTACATGGCATTGTTGTTCTTTCCACGTGATGCAAAGAACTCATTAGTCACTACTATCACTTTTACAATGTCCTTTATTTTTGGACTATCAAGCTGTTCAAAAGAATCATAAACATTTTCTGAATACACTTTTTTTATAATTTGATACACGCTGCATGCAAGAGAATAAGAAATCATATTCTTTGTAAAATAAACAAGACTGCCCTCTTTTAATAATCTTAAAAAGTTCAGGTAGATTACCGTAATGAACTCTTTTGGCGATATAACCTCAGGAAATAAATTGCTGCTTGTTTCTATCTGATATCTTAGGACAATATCCCGTGCAAGGGTTAAAAACGTTGTATTTCTCTCTCCTATAAAAGACGTTTTTTTTCCGCTTTTTATAAGGGCATCCCTATGCCGTTTATACTCGTTTGATGATGCACAGATAACAATCTTTTCTTTACTCAAAAACATTTCATACACCTCTCCCATAATCATAATACATTTTAAAAATAACGATGTTAAATCTAACGAGTTATATTAAAAAAATCAACTTACAAATTAAAACATAGACTACAAGCGATACCGTATCCATTACCGTGCTGATGATAGGAGCTGCCATAAGCGCAGGATCAACCTTCACAAAACGTGCCAAAAACGGCAGTGCACAGCCAAGAAGCTTTGCAATCATCACGGTAAAAACAAGGGCTGTTGATACGGCAAACGCCACTTTTACATCGTGGTATTGGCATATTATGCGAATAAAGTTACATATCGCAAGCGTAAAACCGGCTATAAGCCCTACGCAAAGCTCCTTAAAGAACGCCTTATAAAAATCCTTTGTATCAAGCTCATGCGTTGCTATGGAACGAATAATCGTTGCACTCGACTGACTTCCTGCATTCCCTGCAGCATCCGTAAGCATTGGAATAAAAGCTATAAGAAGCGGAATTGTACTGAAAACTGCCGTATTGGATGTTAACACCAAACTGGAAAACACCGAAGAGAACATCAGAAGTATCAGCCACACTATCCTGTTTCTTGCAAGTTTAAAAATGCTGCTTTTTAAATACGGAGTATCGGAAGGCGTCATTGCCGCCATTTTTTCCATATCTTCCGTAAGCTCTTCTTGCATAACATCAATGACATCGTCAACCGTTACTATACCTACAAGGCGATGTTCGGCATCAACAACAGGCATTGAAAGAAGGTCATATTTTGAAAACAGCTCGGCAACATTTTCTCTGTCCTCAGATGTTGTTGCGCTTATCAAGTCCGTATCCATTATATCGTCAATCAGGTCGTTGTCCTTAGCAAGTATCAGGTCTTTAAGGGAAACCGCACCTTCAAGATGACGAGAGGAATCCATAACATAGCAGTTGTATATCTGCTCGCTTTCGTTTGCTCCCTTACGAACACGTTCTATTGCCTCTTTGACTGTCATGCTTTTCTTAAGCCCTAAAAACTCGGCAGTCATTATAGAACCCACGCTGTCCTCGGGGTATGCTAAAAATTTATTTATTGTTGCGCGTGTTTGAGGTGATACCTCTGAAAGCAAACGAGAAACCACATTTGCAGGGAGTTCCTCAAGAGCGTCAACAGCATCGTCAACCATCAGTTCTTCCAAAAGAACTCCAACTTCCTTTTCTGATGCTGCGTTTAATATTATGCCCTGTTCCTGAGTGTCAAGATTTGCAAAAAGATCGGCGGCGAAGTCCTTAGGCAGTATTCTAAAAACTACAACCATGCTGTCCGGAGCCAATATTTCCATTAGTTCCGCAGCATCCATTTCGTTTAATTCTTTGAGGATAGCAGCAATCGCTTTCCATTTCTTTTCTTTCTCAAGCTGCTGAATATTATGAATATACTGCTCTTTTTCTTCTTCTGTCATAATATTCCTCCTCAGATGTGAATTAACGTACTACACTATTTTATACTTTTATTAATATGTGGTCAAAGAATTAAAGGCAGGAATTTCATGGGGCAGACTTACTACATTTTGAACCTTTATGAGAATCATAAAGAACAAATGCATTTCCGCTCCATATAAAAGAACAGAATGCGCTAATTAGTTTGTACTCCTTACTACCGTGACGGGGGTGTAAACAAATTCTTCCAAAAATTCAACGGCCTCATTCTCATCCGCAGTGATGTATAAATCCATGCACCTAAAATTGCATAAAGCCATACCGCATTTAATGCTCTGCCGCCGAATATGGGGGCAATGCCAAATATAAGCTCCATTGCGAATATCACAAGTACCGCGATCGGTGCACGCATGGGAATAAAAAAGAAGAACATTACTCGTGCATACGGATTGCACATGGCGAACAGAAATTCAACCGCAAGCATAACACTCCAGGGAGATGCTATGTAAGTTCTAAGATGCCCTGCGATAATATATGTTATAAACGAACAAATAGCAGAAAAAATACCAATTGAAAGGTAATACGTTAAAAATTCAAGGCTCCCTATCTGCCTTTCAAGTGCATATCCGAACGATAACATAACAAGCATTACAATACAAAATGTGAACACCGAAGGATAAGGACATACAAACATATACGTAATAAACTGCCACAGATACAAGC
This sequence comes from Spirochaetales bacterium, assembly GCA_028719825.1. Taxonomy (GTDB): domain Bacteria; phylum Spirochaetota; class Spirochaetia; order Sphaerochaetales; family Sphaerochaetaceae; genus UBA9848. The sequence continues at coordinate 4,356 of JAQYLW010000002.1, forward strand.
GTTTAATAACATATAAAGGCGTAAGAGCAAGATAGTTGACTATAGGCACGCCTTTAATACTTACATTAAAAACATAAAGCAAATATACGATGATATTCGCCGCTATAATATAAATAGTAACGTTATACACTCCGTCGTTTGCAAATCTTTTATTTATAAAACTGTTTCTCATGCTTTATACTTTCTCCGGCAACAA
>JAQYLW010000003.1 GCA_028719825.1 Spirochaetales bacterium
AGTTGCTTTTTACAGCTTTATTCTTTGATGTGTCTTTGTTTTCTTTTGATGAAAACTGCAGTCCTTCACCTGAAAGCAACATATAAGTGACATAGGAATAGAAGTCCTTTCTTCTATACCAGGGAACATTTTTTTTAATTATCTTAAAAAGGGTGACAAAATTTTCAGGCTGAGGATACTCCATAATATTTGCTTTTATTTTATCTATCCCCGAAACAATGGATTCGGTATCTTTAATATCTATCATTTTTTTATCCTTTTTCCTTGTAATTTTACTCTACAACAACGGTTTTATTCAACATTACACATTGTTATTCAGCTTTACTCCTCTGTTAATTTTGAAACAGAAAGCTTTTCATAAAGCGATGATAAGCCACTCCAGGAAGGGTAACAAACAACATCGATGTATTTGCCGGAGACAGGATGTGTGAAGGAAACCCTGTATGAATGAAGGCAAATTGAGGCATCGCTGTTGCTTCTTTTAGCACCATATTTCAGATCGCCCTTAATATGTACTCCGCGTAAGGAGAATTGACATCTTATCTGATGATGCCGCCCTGTATAAAGGCGCACCTTATACAAAAAATACCTTTGAGTACTGCCTATGTATTCGTATTCAAGAACAGCTTTTTTTGCTCTCTTATCCCCTTCTGTGCTTTTGAAGGATTTATTCTGTTCTTCGTCTTTCCTAAGATAGTCATAAAGCGTATCCTTGTCTTTTTCAAACCGTGAGTCAGTTAAAGCAAGATATGTTTTTGCAACCCCTCCGTCTTTGAACATTTGAGAAAGTCGTGAGAGAGCCTTGTCTGTTTTTGCAAACACCACAATTCCGCTTGTAGGACGATCTATTCGATGAGGAAGCCCTAAATAAACATTCCCCTTTTTATTATCACGGTATTTTATAAATTCCTTTACCTTATCGGTGAGGCTTTCATCGCCTGTTTTATCGCGCTGTACAATTTCAGAGGGATTTTTATTTATAACGATAATATGATTGTCCTCATATAAAACTCGTTTTTTAAACTCCTCTATTTCCTTAATATTCATAAGCTATTTTATATAAGGCTTGCCGCTTGCCGACGGAACCCCTGATTTTTTAACGAACAAAACTAACATTATTATAGTTACGATATATGGAATCATGGATATAAGCTGAGCAGACAAAAATTCATTTTGACCAAGGACAACCTTAAGCCCCGTGCAGAATCCAAACAGTAAACAGCCAAGCACTGCACCCTGCGGTTTAAATTTTCCAAATAGTACGGCCGCTATGGCTATAAAGCCCTGTCCGACTATGGATACCGGACGGAATTGATTCATTATGCTCATTGTAACACAAGCCCCGCCCAATCCTGATAAAAATCCCGAAGTAATTACGGCTATGTATCTCATTTTAGTTACATTAATTCCAAGGGTATCACAGGCGCGCGGATGTTCTCCTACTGCTCTAAGCCTTAATCCGAAGGGTGTTTTATAAAATAAAAACCACACTATTATAAGCACTATAAACACAAGATATGCAGTGGCAGGTATGTTAAAAATGTTTTTCATTAATCTTGAAAAAACAGTATCCCCATCAAAAACTCCATTAAAAAGAACTGGAATCATATTGCTTTCTTTTATAGGTGGAGTGTCGGTTGCTCCATCAAAAATCGTTCTTGATAAAAGCAAAGATATACCGGGAGCTATAAAGTTGATTGCAGTGCCTGCAATGGTCTGATCTGCATTTAGCGTTACCGTTGCAAAAGCATGTAATAACCCGAATAAAGCACCAACTATTCCTGCCAATAAAAAGGCAAGCCAGGGATGACCTATAAGGTAAGCGACACTTGCCCCCGTAAATGCTCCGCCTATCATCATCCCTTCAATTCCGATGTTTACTATACCGCTGTTTTCAGAAAAACAGGAGCCGAGAGCAGCAAATAACAGCGGAGATGTATAAAGAAGAGTTGCATAAATCAAAACGCCTAAATTATCCACTATCACAGAAAAGATATTCATTATACAGCCTCCTTGTTTTTTAACACCTTAGATCTTTTTTTAGACACTTTATTTGTTCCTTTATTGATTAGATACTTGAAATAATGTGATATCGCTATAAAGAAAACTATTGTTCCTGTTATGAATTTGACTGTTTCGGATGGGGTATTAACAAGGTTTAGCTTTGAACCGCTGTATTTTAAGGCACCATAAAACAGCGAGGCAAAAAACACTCCGACCGGTTCACAAAGACCCATGAGTGCAACTATAATGCCGTCAAACCCATATCCCTCCTGAGTTGAAAACAGACTGATTCTTCCTCCCATTCCAAGAACATGAACAGCCCCTCCCATACCTGCAAGAGCTCCCGATATCCCTATAGCCAAAAGAACCGCTTTATTCACATTAATTCCTGCGTATTGGGATGCAAAACGATTTGAACCCACAGCCTTAAGTTCAAAGCCAAGCGTTGTTTTGTTTATGATAACATACACTATAATTACAAGTATTATGCCTATTATAATTCCGTAATTTGATGTAGGACATAGAGCGCGGCGGATATTCTCTGAAAACAGAATACGTGCATTATCACCCACGTTTTTTGTAGCTTCAGCAGTTCCCGTGCTATGTACGGATGGTATTGTTACAATGTAATTTGAAAGATAAAAGGCAATCCAGTTGAACATAATCATGGACAGAACCTCGTTTATCCCCCATTTTGTCTTTAAAATACCTACTATAATACCCCATATACATCCGGCTATGCAGGAAGCTATAAAACAGAGAGGAACCACAACAACCCCCGGCGCTTTTACAAATATTCCTACTAAACACGCTGCCATTGCCCCTACAACAAACTGCCCCTCTGCACCTATGTTGAAAACTCCGGTTTTAAAAGAAAATGCAACAGAGAGTCCGACAAATATAAGAGGAGTTGCATATACAACGGAATATGCTAAATATCTGGGTCGCGAAAAAATTCCATTTATAAGGGCTGAATAAACAGATAAAGGATTGTATCCCAAAACAAGCAGGAACAATGCCCCTACTATAAAAGAGAGCAGAACAGAAATTATCGTAAGGGAAAAGTGACTTGAAATAAGGCTTTTAAAATTTATATTTAATTTTTTATCATCGCTCATGCATTTCCTCCTGCCATCATCAATCCCAATGTCTTTTCATCTGCATCCTTTGACAATAATTCTCCTCTGATACGGCCGGAATAAATAACGTCTATCCTATCTGAAAGATTGATGATCTCATCCAGTTCAAACGAAACTAAAAGGATAGCCTTCCCCTTATCACGCTGGGCTACAATGTATTTATGTACGTACTCAATTGCACCCACATCAAGTCCCCTTGTAGGATTTACGGCAATTAACAGATCTTTGTCGTTATCAACCTCACGGGCTATAATAACCTTCTGTTGATTTCCGCCCGAAAGCGATGAGGCTTTGCTGTTTGCAGAATCCTGAGGGCGAATATCGTATTTTTTTATTGTTTTTTCGGCATAAGAGAGGATTTTTTTGTGATCTAAGAAGCCGTTTTTGGAAAACGCGGGTGTTCTGTAATTCTGTAAAACCAAATTTGAAGATACCGAAAAATCAAGGATCAGGCCGTGTTTTTGTCTGTCCTCAGGAATACTCGATACTCCGCTTTCAAAAATGCTTCGGGCAGATGAGCCAAACATCTCTTTACCGTTTACAAGTATACTTCCGCTGTCAGCTTTTCTGAGCCCTGTTAAAATCTCAACAAGCTCGCTTTGACCGTTGCCGTCAACTCCCGCAATCCCTAATATTTCACCTCGTTTTACGTATAAATTAAGATTGTTTAATATCTGTACACCCCTATAATCTCTTGCGCACAAATTTTTCACTTCAAGTACGGTATCACCGGGGATACTCTCTTTCTTTTCAACGCAAAACGATACTGAGCGTCCAACCATCAATGAAGCCAATTCGCTCTCACTTGTGTTTTTTACATCAACGGTATCTATGTATTTTCCGCGGCGAATGATTGTACATTTGTCGGCGGCGGTTAGTATCTCTTTAAGTTTATGTGTTATCAAAATTATTGCTTTGCCGTCAGATGCCAAACGCTTAATTATAAGCATAAATTCTTCAATTTCCTGAGGGGTGAGCGAGGCTGTAGGCTCATCGAAAATCAGTATATCAGCCCCTCTGAACAGGACTTTTAAAATTTCTACCCTCTGTTGCATTCCAACGGATATATCCTCTATTTTTGCATCAGGATCAATATCCATACCATAACGCTCGGCCCTTTCTTGAACGGCAGAGCGTGCACTTTGCATATCAAGACAGATTTTATGTTTTGTAATTTCTTCACCAAGAATTATATTTTCGGTAACCGTAAACGGCATAGCCAGCATAAAGTGCTGATGAACCATTCCTATACCGCATTTTATGGCATCTCCCGGACCTGAGAATTCTTTTTTTTCTCCATTGATAAATATTTCTCCGGAAGTTGGTTGATAAAGTCCGTAAAGGATATTCATAAGCGTTGTTTTTCCGGCACCGTTTTCGCCTAAAACAGCATGAATCTCTCCTCTTTTGACTTTTAAGTTGATGTTTTCATTTGCCGTAAAGCTTCCAAACATCTTTGTGATGTTTTTCATCTCTACGGCAAAATCAGCGTTTATATCGCTATTTGTTTTATGCTCTGTCATAAGATGTCCTTATCTATGATTTATAAAGTATATTATAACAGAAACATATTATTTTATGTTTAATTAAAATTATTTTACTTTCTTAGGCGGGAATTTCGGATGAGTATTGTTGATACTCTCATCTGTTAATGCATCAACTCCGCTTACATCAATCCTTTTTGGAAGAGTAAGGCTGAGAATCATTGCAACAACAAAAACTCCTGCAACAGGGTTACCCTGGAATATATCTTTAACTATCTGTGGCATATGGTTAAAGAACTGAGGAACCTGAGTAACACCTATTCCGATACAGAACGATGTTGCTACAATAAGCATGTTTCTCTGTCCGCCGCCACAAGCTGTAATCATTGTAATACCTGATACTATAATTGCACCGAACATAATAAGGGTACATCCACCTAAAACCGGATCCGGAAGCGTTGAGAAGAATGCGCCGATTGGTGGGAATAAACCTGCAAGAATAAGGGTAATAGCCCCGAACATGATTGTAAACCTGTTTACAACCTTTGTCATTGCTACAAGACCAACGTTTTGTGAGAATGACGTTATCGGAGGACAGCCAAATACTCCGCCTGAAACTGCAGACATAAATCCGTCACAGGCAAGAGATCCGGAAATTTCTTTTTCCGTAATATCTCTACCAAGTCCTCCTGTACATACTGCAGTGGTATCACCTATAGTTTCTGCAGCAGACACAAGGAATACAAGAGTAACCGAAACAATAGCGCCTATATCGAATTTAGGAGTAAAGCGGAAAAGATGAGGCAATGAAATGAATCCCATCTCTTTGACCGTTGCTGCTATTGAATCAAAGTTGACCATTTTAAAACAAATAGCAACTATGTATCCCACTATAAGTCCGAAAAGAACATAAAGCTGTTTAAAAAATCCCTTTGCGAAAGCATTGAACATAAGACATGAAACAAGTGTTATAAGTCCTACAACTAGAACCTGCCATGAACCTGCATCAAATACTTTTCCGTGTAAACCTATTACTCCGTTTGAAGCGGATAACGAAGCAATACCTACGTTCAACAAAGAAAATCCGATAGTCGTTACAACACATCCTGAAACTATGGGAGTAATTGCTTTTCTCCAATATTTTGCAGTAAGACCTAACAGCCCTTCTATACATCCGCCGACTATAACAGCCCCAACCATTATACCGTAATCCTTTGTTGCACATGCAATCATTGCACTAAGGAAGGTAAAGCTCAATCCCATTACAACAGGAAGCCTTGCTCCTATTCGCCATATGGGATAAAGCTGAATTAATGTCCCGATACCGGCAACAATCATAGCAGCCTGAACTAATTGAGCTGTTTGAACAGGCGTAAACTTTTCGCCATTGTAAACTGCAAGACCGGCAATAATCATAACCGGAACAACGTTAGACACAAACATAGCAAGAACATGCTGCAAACCAAATGGTATGGCCTTTAATATTGGAACCATTCCATCGAGTTTGTAGATGTTTTCGGAGCTTGCATCCTTAAATTTTTCTTTGAAATTAAATTTCATTCAAAACCCCTTTTTTTTGTAATACGGTTTTAAATTATATCATAAGACATATAATACCAGTCTAAAAAAATACTTTTTTTTTAACTAATTCTAAATAATGTTAAAGTCACAACATATTTTTTATGAATAAATTTTATGAATAAAAGAATAATAGGAATAATCAGCCAATAAATTAACGAATGCGTTTATAGTTCTTTTCATCAAAATAACTTTGAAATAAATACGGACAATTTTTTTCTCGGGGGCTGTGCCGTAATATTTGCGATATTTTTCTTTGTGATATTT
>JAQYLW010000004.1 GCA_028719825.1 Spirochaetales bacterium
GAAACGTTGTTGTGGCAACTTTTGAGTATAGCAGACAAATATAATATCTCGATAGAAAATAAGAACCAGATGAAACCTGTTTTCAAAGAGTTACTTGGGAAACTGTATGAACAACACGGTCCTGTTGTAGTTCTTATAGACGAGTACGACAAACCGCTGTCCGACAGCATAGATAACGTACAAAGGGGTGTAGGGATACGCGATGTTCTCCGTGGATTTTATGAGGTGATAAAATCATCGGCTTCATATCTTAGATTTGTGTTTATCACGGGTGTGACCAAGTATTCCAAAATGAGCATATTCTCATCAATGAACAACCTGAATGACATCAGCATAGATTCGCGATACTCTACTATGCTTGGTTATACACAAGAGGAATTGGAGCATTATTTTGACGAGGGCATAGACGAAGGGAGCAAGGCGTTAAACATACTGCAGGATGAGTATATAGCAAAAGTAAAAAATTGGTACGACGGCTATTGCTTTGCACCAAACTCGCAAACAGTTTATAACCCTGTATCTGTGGGAAGATTTTTTGATGAGGGCGGAGAAATATTCAGACCTTATTGGATAGATACCGGTGGACAAAAACTATTATACGAAACAGCAAAAAAAGTAAATTTTGATATAGAGCAGGATATTCTTAAACACTTCAGTTTAATACGACTGTTTAGAGAGGATATAGTAGAAGTTGTAACAGGAGATATTACAAAAGAAAAGTATAATTCCTTGTTGTTGCAAACAGGCTATTTAACAATAATAAACAGCAATAAAACCGGAGATCTTGTTGATCTTGGATTTCCAAATTATGAAGTAAAAACGGCATTCAGTGAAATTGTTATGCCGCTATACTCCAAAGACGAGTCTATTTTTGTAAAGGAGTCTCTTCTTGATTATCTTAATAAGGGTGATTGGGATGGTTTTGTAACAGAACTGAAATCGGATTTTGCACGTATTCCGTATCATTTGCTGACAGATTTTGAAAAATCATATCATCAGGCATTTTATTGTATGATGCTGTCGCTTGGTGCAAAAATAGAGGCAGAAGTTGCCACAAATAAGGGGCGTATAGACGCTACTGTGGAAACCGATAAATACATTTATATATTCGAGTTCAAGATAAATCAGAGTGCCGCAAAAGCTATTGCACAGATAAGGGAAAAGGGCTATGCCGAGCGATATACGGAGCAACGGCGAAAGGGGAAGAAGGTATATTTGGTTGGGGTGTCATTTTCTTTGAAGAAGCGTTCGATAGGTTCAATTAAATTGGAGGATCTTTAAAAATGAAATCCTCGGATCTTTGGCGATATTTCCGAGGACAGCACTCCATTCCTCAAGTAGTACACAAAGTACAACTTTTCGGATATGGCGTGCTTCATCCTCGAAAATCTCATCCAAATCTCCTGCGGATTATGTAGAATAAAATGGAAGAATTAATGTAGAATATACAAAGAAAAGCTATATGGAACTTACAACAACATCATCAACTAGTACAACAACTACAATACCGCGTGTTTTAAAAGGTTTTAGGGATGCTCTGCCATGTGCGGAAATAGCAAGGGAGCGCCTGATAGCAAAAATTAAAAAGACATTTTCACTTTACGGATATGCTCCTATTGATACTCCATGTTTGGAATACGAGGAAATATTACTGTCTAAAAGCGGCGGAGAAACGGAAAAACAGATATATGCTTTTACGGATAACGGTGGTAGAAGAATTGCACTAAGGTTTGACCTTACGGTTCCTTTTGCACGCTTTGTTGCAGAACATGTTCACAAAGAGATAGAACTTCCGTTTAAGCGATACCACATAGGCAAGGTATGGCGCGGAGAAAAATCACAGGCAGGCAGATACAGGGAATTTTACCAATGTGATATAGATGAAGTCGGGAGTACATCAGCATCCTCTGATGCCGAAATAATAAACGCTATTGCTTCAGCCTTATTGGCAATAGGAGTTGACAACTTCAAGGTTCATATTTCACACCGTGCCTTATTACAGGATCTCACATCAAAGCTCGGTTATAAGGATAAGGGGGCGGATATTCTGCGTATTCTTGATAAAATGCCTAAAATAGGCAAGGAAGCCGTTCATGAACAGCTTCTTGGCCTGTCCGTGTCTGAAGATGATGTAAATGACTTTATACTATTTGCCTCTTTCAAACAGGATGCGTCTGTATTAAAGGATATCTCTAACATTACAAGCAGTTTTAAAAAAGGAATAAACGAAAGCGCCATACAACGCTTATGCGATATATATTCACTGTTAAACGAGAATATAAAACCGCATATTGTTCTGGACTTTTCCATAACACGAGGGCTTGATTACTATACGGGGTTTGTGTTTGAAACTTTTATTACGGGGAGTGAAAACACAGGTTCCATATCCTCAGGTGGTCGTTATGATGATCTTACCTCGCATTTTACAAAGGAAAAAATATCCGGCGTTGGGGGTTCAATAGGACTTGATAGGCTTTTGAGTATTATATCTGCATCAGGGCAGCAAAACATGGGAACTGCAGATGTATATGTTGTGTCTAAGGATGGAAGTGTTCCTGATTCAAAGCTGATACAGTGTTTAAGGGGCAACGAAATTCGCACCGATGTTGCGTTTGAAAGCGTTAAAAACAACAAAGCATACAGATATGCAGAACTCAATTTGATTCCGTTTATACTGTTTGTATCCGAGAGTGGATATTACCTTAAGAACATTGCCACAAGAGAAGAAGAAAAAGTTGAATCACAATCCGATATGATAAAAAAAATAAAGAGTCAATTAGTGAATAATGAAGTATAAAGATTTACCGGTATATAAAAAAAGAAAAGAAATATTAAAAGCGCTCAGGACAAATAATGTTATAGTTGTAGAAAGCCCTACGGGAAGCGGAAAAACAACGGGAATTCCTATAATTCTGCACGAAGCAGGATATGACGAAAATTCTATGATAGGAATTACTCAGCCTCGCCGTATTGCCGCTATGAACGTTACAAGTTTTATAAAAACATGCCTTGAAATTCCGAATGATGATAATACCGTAGCCCTTAAAATGCGCTTTCAGGATGACACCGATTCTGATACAAAAATTAAAATTATGACTGACGGAATACTTCTTGAGGAGTTTAAAACCGATCCGTTTCTTTCAAAGTATTCCGTTATTATGATAGACGAGGCGCACGAACGCAGCCTGAATATTGATTTCTCATTAGGCTTGTTGAAGGAGCTTTTAAAGGTTAGGGAGGATCTTAAGGTAATAATATCCTCCGCCACAATCAATCCAAAGGAATTTTCAACGTTCTTTGATAATGCTCCCATAATAAGCATAAACAGCAAATGCTACGACGTTGAAATAAAATATTGTCCTATTGGCAGCCACATAAGGGATAAAAACCTATATCAGGACCTTAAAACAGATACCATATTAGACATTGTCAAAAACGAAGTGGAAAAGAAAAGCGGAGATATTTTGATTTTCCTCTCCGGTGAGAGCGAGATTAAAAACGTTTATAATGCGCTTAAGTATTCCTCCATAGCAAATAAGCTTGATATATATCCCTTGTACAGCCGCTTATCCAAAGAGGCTCAAAGCAGCGTATTTAACAAAACAAGGCGAGGATTAACAAAGGTTGTTGTTGCAACCAACATTGCGGAAACAAGCATTACAATTGACGGAATAACAACGGTAATAGACTTAGGAACGGCAAAGAACAACTACTACAACAATTTCAACAACACATCCTCTCTCATAGAAGGTCAGATATCAAAAAGCAATGCTTCACAACGCACCGGCAGGGCAGGAAGAACTAAAAACGGAGTGTGTTACAGATTGTACAGCCGTGAG
>JAQYLW010000005.1 GCA_028719825.1 Spirochaetales bacterium
TTATTAATCCAGCCTTCTTTGGTTATGAAGTCTCCATAGCCGCTAAAATCTGCCGTATATACAACATCGTCTAATGGCTGAACCGTTATATCCTCCGCACCACTTGGGTTTGGAATATACTTGATTGTTCTTTTTAATACCGGGGGCTGAATTCTGTCTATTGCAGCAACTCCGGGTTCTTTTGGATCAGTGCTTTTGGATTCATAGAATTTTTTTGTATAAGCATTGTACCAGACTTCCGTTGTTCCTCTGTTTTCCTCAAGCACTTCACTGCCCGGATTTAGGGTAATTTTATACTGATTTAAATCTTTGGTAAGACCCGTAAGAGTGGTTGAGGGAGTATTAGGAGTATAATCATCACCGGGTTTTTTTGCACTCTCCTCAGCCGAGCCTTTCTCAAGCCAACCCACGAATTCTTTATTATCCTCGGCAGGAACATAAGGCAATTTAACCGGCTGACCCACCTCCCATGATGCATTAGCCGTAATGCTTTTTGTTAGTTTTAGATTGTTAAGTATATTGCCGTTTTTATCTATCACGGCATTTCCGCCAACGTAATACCCATTAAACTTTTGAGTGAATGGTTTAGATCCTAGATCGGGAGATTCAAATATTACCGTGTATTCTTTTTTGGGTATTTCTATTTTAGTTGCCTTTTGCGAAGCCTGAACATCCCCATACCAAGTTTGCTCTATTGAACTGTAATACAAAACCTTCGTTCCCGGATCTGTTGCATCCAAACTATTCAATGTAAGTGAATACATGACCCCTGTTGCACCGGGACACGAAACAAACATTGCAACAAGCAGAACGGAAAAAATCAACAGCAACAATTGATTCGTCTTTTTCACACAGTCCTCCCCGATTTTATTCGTTCTATTTATAATAATATATATTAATATACGATGCAACAATGAGTAAATTTCTATTTTTATTTTTACTCTGTTTCATGCATGTATATTCTTTCAATATTTGTGCTTTTTCCGCTTTGAATATCCACGGATACACACACTCCCATAACAACGGCCTTACCCTGTACGGCCTCTATGTGAACAGGCATACATTCCTTTGCTTTGCGTATGGATGAATTGATATCGCCGCCTATTACCGAAAGTGATGCGCCACACATGCCGACATCGGTAATATAAGCCGTTCCGGATGCAATTTTTTCATCTGCGGTTTGAACATGCGTATGCGTTCCGCAAAGCGCGCTTATTCTGCCCTTAAGATACATAAACAGGGCTTCTTTCTCGCATCCGTCCTCTCCGTGAGCATCTATAAAAATTATCGGAGTGATCTTGGACAAATTCTTTACAATTCTGTCTGCTGTTTTAAACGGGCAATCCACAACTCCGTTTATTCCGGAACGAAGATGGATATTTCCGCAGCCGACCTTTACGCCGTTAATCTCGTAAACCGAATATCCGCGCCCCGGAACATCAATAAAGTTTTCAGGTCGTAATATCATAGGGTCATTTTCAATGTCCCTATCGGCACCATCTTTTTCAAAAGCGTGATTTCCAAGAGTAATCACGTCTATGGGGCATTGCTTTAACATACTGAGTGATTCCGAAGATATGCCATAGCCCTTGTCGGAGTTTTCTCCGTTCACAATAACCATGTCGGCATTATAAGTTCTTTTCAGCTTATCAAGCATAAAACGCAGGGCTCTGCACCCCGCGTCACCTGAGACATCTCCGAAAAACAGAATGTTAAACGTGTTGTCATCTTTATGAGGCATACTCTACAAAACGTGATTCACGTGTCAATGTAATGCGTATTTTGCCGGGGAACTTGCACTCTGCCTTTATTCTGTCGGCTATCTTCTTGGCAATTTCATGGGCCTTATCATCGCTTATTTTGGCATTGTTCACAATTACTCGTACTTCCCTACCTGCCTGAATAGCATATGCCTTTTCTACGCCTTCAAAACTAAGCGCAATGCTTTCAAGATTTTCAAGACGCTTTGTATAGTTATCCACGGTATCGCTTCTTGCCCCCGGACGGGATGCCGAAATACTGTCGGCTATCTTAACTATAAGGGCTTCTATCGAATGCGGAGTTTCATCGTCATGGTGCGATGCAATGGCATGTACTACTTCTTCACTTTCACCAAGATCACGAGCAAGTTTAGCCCCGTATACGGCATGCCCTTCTTCCGTAGCAATTTGAGCGCCCTTTCCTATGTCATGAAGTAAAGCGGCACGTTTTGCAACTTCAGCATCTGCTCCTACCTCATGAGCGATCATAGCTGCGATATATGCACATTCTCTGCTGTGATAAAGTACGTTCTGAGAATAGCTGTATCTGAAGTACAGCCTGCCGAGAGCACGGATAAGGCCTTGACTCATAGAGTTAAAGCCAAGCTCCATAGCAATTTTTTCACCCTCTTCATACTGAATTCTGCGAATTTCTCTTGTAACCTTGTTCACAACCTCTTCAATGCGCGTTGGGTGTATTCTTCCGTCGCTTACAAGAACTTCAAGAGCCCTTTTAGCTATTTCACGGCGGATTGGATCAAAACATGATACCACAACGGCATCGGGGGTATCGTCTATGACAATATCTACTCCCGTAAGCACTTCAAGCGAACGTATGTTTCTTCCCTCTTTGCCTATAATGCGGCCTTTCATTTCTTCGGAAGGAATTGACACAGTGGACACGACAGGAGGAACAGAGGCAACCTCAGATGCCAAACGCTGCATGGTTTCTATAACTATATGTCGCGCTTTTTTTTCGGCCTCCTGATGTGCTTCCATCTCTATCTTTTTAACATAAGCATAGGCATCCTGTCTGGCAACATCCTCTAAAGATGCCACCATCTCGCTTTTCACCTGATCCTTTGTCATTCCGATAATACGTTCTTTTTCTTTTTCTATTTGAGTTTTAGCTTCATTAAGCTCGCTTTCTCGGGCATTAAGCCCTATCTCCTTATCACTCAATGATTGCTTGTATATTTCAAGATCAGCCTGTTTTCTCTCAAGGTTCTCTTCTTTTGACTGTAGTCTGCGCTCGGTGACCTGTAGTTCCGAACGGGTTGAACGAACCTCTTTATCCAAATCAAACTTCATATTGGCTATATCTTCACGAGCCTTTAGAATTATTCTGTCTTTTTCTTTCTCAGCTTCGTGTATAGCCTCTTTTTCTATCCTTGTAGCTTTTTGTTCTATGCTGGTAAGGCGTGTTTTTCCGTAAGCATAGCGCACAAGAAAACCTAACAAACATCCAAAGAGCAAACAAAGGAGTCCAACCAAAATAATTATGGTCATATCTACCTCCATTGTTTAGTGCGTGTTTTAATTAAATAAAAACACTTTTATTATACTACTTATTTTCTTTATTAAAATCAATAAAGACCAAAGCATAACAAAAGTGTTTGTTATATCATAAAGTTATATTATACAATAAAATACAATTAAAACTCGGCACTGCGGACATATCTGGGATACGGGATAACGTCCCTTATGTTTTGCATGCCCGTTGCATACAGAATTGCACGTTCAAATCCCAAGCCAAACCCAGAATGAGTACAGGAGCCGTATTTTCTTAAGTCCAAATACCACGAATAGTTTTTCTCATCCAATCCCAACTCTTTTATCCTTGCAAGAAGCTTTGTATAGTCCGCCTCTCTTTCACTTCCGCCTATTATCTCACCAAGGCGAGGAACAAGAACATCCATTCCCCTCACTGTTTGACCATCTTCATTCTCTTTCATATAAAAGCTTTTAATTGCCTTAGGGTAGTCTGTTACAATAACCGGAGAATGAGCAACTTCCTCAGTAAGGAATCTCTCGTGTTCTGTTTGTATGTCGCATCCCCATTTAACTTTAAAATTAAATGCGTCGTTGTTCTTTTCAAGCTCTTTAATAGCATCGGTATACGTCATATGAACAAACGGAGTTTCTATAACGTGAAGGAGCGTCTTTTTCACTCCCTTTTCAACAAAGGAATCAAAAAAGTCCATATCTTCCGAACAATGCTCTATCACATCTTTAAATATGTATTTTAAAAAACTCTCTGCTACTTCCATATTGTCGTTAATATCACAGAAAGCCATTTCGGGTTCAATCATCCAAAATTCGGCAAGATGCCTTTTTGTATTTGAATTTTCTGCCCTGAATGTAGGTCCAAACGTGTAGATGTTACCCATGGCCATTGCATATGTTTCACCCTCAAGCTGACCAGACACCGTAAGATATGCCTTTTTCCCAAAGAAATCTCTTTCAAAGTCAACCTTACCGTCCTTTGTGCGCGGAAGTGCCTCTGCATCAAGCGTTGTTACGTTGAACATCTCCCCTGCTCCCTCACAGTCGCTTGCCGTGATAATTGGAGTATGGACATATACGAATCCTCTTTCCTGAAAAAAGTTGTGTATTGCATAAGCCATTCGACTTCTTACCCGTTCCACTGCACCGATAGTGTTGGTCCTGGGTCTCAGATGGGCAATTTCTCTAAGATATTCTAACGTATGTCTCTTTTTTTGAAGCGGATAATCCTCAGGCGATGTTCCCTCCACCTTGATTTCGGAGCATAACAGTTCTAAGCTCTGCCCCTGACCGATGCTGTTTTGCAAAACTCCCTTTGCAACTATTGCGCATCCTACTGATAACTGTTGAAGAACATCCGGATTGTTAAAATGATCCTTGTCCACAACAATTTGCAGACCCTTTATGTTGCTTCCGTCGTTAAGAGATATAAACACTATGTTTTTTGAGTCTCTTACCGTCCTTATCCAACCGGGGACGACAAGACTTTCACCGCTTTTCCCGCTTGATGTAATAGTTCGTATATTTCGTGTTATCATAGTGATTTATTCTACATAAACATCATACATTAATCAATTATAGCACCGTATTGACGTATCCCATTTTGCGTTTTTGAAGGTACTCTTTTTTAAATTCGGCAAAGGTGTTGTTTCTGATAGATTCCTTTATTCTTTGAACAAGATTATACAAATATGTAAGGTTGTGTTCGGTAAGCAACATGCTGCCTAACATCTCGTCTGCCTTAAAAAGATGATGAAGATATCCAAGACTGTACCTTTTGCACGCCGTGCAATTGCAGTTCTCGTCTATGGGACGGTCCTGCCCCTTAAACGGAGCCTTGACTACGCTTATATCCCCATAGTCGGTGAATGCTGCTCCATGACGCGCAATTCTGGTTGCAAGAACACAATCAAACATATCAATTCCGTTTTCCACGGCTTCTAAAATATACTCGGGAGTTCCTATTCCCATAACATAATGAGGACGGCGCGGATCTATTAAAGGAGCTGTGTATTGAAGCAATTCTATAAATTTTTCATCGTTTTCCCCAACCGACAATCCGCCAATAGCTATTCCGTCAAACGGAAGCGAATTTATAAATTCTGCGCTCTCACTTCGCATTTCCTTGTAAAAATTACCCTGTACTATTCCAAACAGTGAGTGCGGACGTCTTTTATCCTCTGCTTTTAGGCTTTCGTAGTAATCTATTGCCCTTTTTGCCCACGAATGAGTAAGGTGCATTGCCTTTAGACTGTTTTTTTCACTCTCTCCATAAGGCGTGCAATAGTCCAAACACATTGCAATATCACTGCCTATAATGCCTTGAGTATCTACAACATTCTCAGGGGTGAACAAATGCTTACTTCCGTCAATATGTGACGAAAATCTAACTCCCTCGTCTGTAATCTTACGCAATGCCGAAAGTGAAAAAACCTGAAATCCGCCGCTGTCTGTTAATATATTACCATTCCAAGACGAAAAAGAATGAAGCCCGTTGTATTTTTGAAGTATTTCCCTGCCGGGACGAAGGTACAAATGGTAGGTGTTTCCCAAAATCAGCTTGTACCCTATCTCTTCAAGTTTTGAATGATAGATACCTTTAACGGTACCGGCTGTTCCTACAGGCATAAATACAGGTGTTTCTACATCCCCATGCGCTAAATGAAGAACTCCAAGCCGCGCACGAGTATTATTGTCGTTTTTTATCACTTCAAAAAACATATAAATCTCCGCATAACTATGATTTAATCCGAGAGGACGAAATCAATGCTATCAAAATTATAACCATAAATGGAATAAGCATTCCAAAAATAGGTGCAATCATGCCTTGCTTTGCTATAAGCAGAGTTACAAGCTGCACAACATAGTATATCACTCCAAGCGATACGGATGATATTATGGAAAACAGCAAAACATTTTTTTTGTACTTTATATTCACGGAAACCGAAACAATTATCATCACAAATACCGTAAAGCAAGACAATATCCTTTCGTAAAAATCCGTTGCCAGCTCTGAGTATCTTATCATAGACAGCGTCTTGATTGCTCTAATATATGAAACGGCTGACGGTATGGACATTGTTTGAATATCCGATCTTATGTTCTTAAAAAACGAAGGCTCGGTGGTGAATTGGCTGACAACATATTCATCCTTTTCATCCGTAAGAACGCTGAATTCATCATTATTCACAGAATAGATTTTAACCTTTTTAAGATTCCACTGTTTATCGGTATTATTCCATACAGCCTGACGTGCCGTAATACATTGACCAACCGAACCGTCCTGATTTTTATAAATGAGTTCCACTCCCGTAAGCTCTTCTTTTATATCAGTGTATTTATCTGCCTTTACTATAAAATTGTTATCAGAATCGGAATAGAATATATTTGTGTTATCCCCTTCGTAACTTGCATCATAATTCTTGTACGAATCAAGGGTCGTTTTGTATTTTACTATTGACGGAACATAAACAAGTTCGTTAAACGCAAACATCAAAACGGAAATAACAAAGGCCATAATGCATATAGGTTTTATAAGCCTGCGATACGGAATTCCTGCCGACAGTATTGATATGAGTTCATTGTTAGAATATAAGGACGAAATGAAAAAAGTAGTTGCAAATAAAAAAGCCGGCCCTATAGTAAAGGAAATGGCATATGGAATACGAAGCGCCAATAGGACTACCGCTCTCTGAAAATTCATATACGGCTCTGTATAAGTTGAAAAATTGGCAAAGAGTTCAACAAGCAGCATCATAAAGGTACAAAGAACAAGAGTTACAGAGGCTATTTTCAAAAGAGAGGTTAATGAATATCTGTCAAGAATTTTAATACGAAACTTATTACTACGCTTGTTTTTCATATCCTATACAACCTGTAAAGCAGAATAATTGATACAAGGAAAAACACGATATTCGGAGACCACATCAATATTTCAATGGGCAAATCGGTCTGTACGCTTCTTAACTGAGTAAAGAACATCACTGCCCAATAAACAACCGCAACAAATATGGACAAACCAAAGCCTATGAGTCTGCCGTGCTTTAATTTGACAAACGATATCGGAAAGGCAACAAACACCAGAACAACGCACGCAAGTGCAAGGGCAAAACGCTTATGAAGTTCGCTTTGATAATACCTAAGGCGATATTCGCTGTAGGATCTTGAAAGCAGATCAAGCTTTTTATATTCGTATTCCTCCATCATACTTACAGCATTTGACGCTTCGTAAAAGCTGGTGCTAAGGCTTATCTTTTTTAATTCCTCTGCTTTTAAAACATTTTGTGTTTTTATTTCTTCCGTTCTGCTTTTTACATACTCATCACGTGAATATGCATCCTGTGCTATTGCAATCTGCAATTCCTTAACGCTAACCTGTGCCGGAGATGGATCTCCAAATGACGGCAGAAGAGAAGAAAGATCAATTGAATATGCAAACTCATCGGCTTTAGAAAGCGAATAGTTGCCCGTCTTATCATTGTTTGTAAACAGGATATCGGGATTGTACAATAAAAGTTGATAAACATACCTCTGCCTATCAAGAACGTTTATCTCCCCTTTTTTGGCAGAGATTCGCCGTGTTTCCTTTGGATCCGATGCATCTATAATCGTAACATCGCTAAGGCGGTTTGAATTTACATCTCCGACGCTTATTGTAATATTGCCGACTCTGGTAACTGAATAGGGTTTTAATGCAACAGAAGGCATGCTTTGTATAATGCGTGCATACATGTTTTTGTACTGACGAGCACACCAAGGGTTTATAACGTCAGCAGTCCAAAATGCCGCTCCACCTATTAATAACGAAAATGACACTATAGGAACAAATACGTGCGTTATTGAAATACCGCTGGCCCTTAATGCCATAATCTCGTTGTTCGATGATAAATTGCCTATTACCATGCTTGATGCCGAAAGAGAGGCAAACGGAAATGTGTATATTAAAAACTGCGGAACAGACAAAACAACCAATTCAAGCATAATCCTGATTGTCAAATTCTGAACCGAGACGCTTTTGAGCATCAATAACAACTGGTTTACAAAAAAAATAAAAAAGAAAAACAAAAAAGAAACAAAAAACGACAACATAAATTCTCGCGATATATATGCATATAATCGTTTATAAGTGCTGTAAAAATTGCTTTTATGCATCGTTTTTGCACTCCGCTTTCATTTTTCTCCGGTTGAGCCCCATCCTCCGTCTGAACGTTTTGTATCGCTAAGCTGTTCAGCCTCCTGCCATGTTGCCCTTATTACAGGCATCGCAACTGCCTGAGCTATTCTGTCCCCATTATTGATTATAACATCTTCCGAGGACGCATTGTATAAAAGAACCTTAACCTCACCACGATAATCGGCATCTATAGTCCCAGGTGTATTCAAAAGCGTTAACCCTTTTTTTAGCGCATTGCCCGAACGGGGACGAAGCTGCACCTCGTAGTTGTTTGGTATTTCCATAAAAAGCCCCGTGGGAACCAGGGCTCTTTCGTGAGCCCTTATAACCAAGGGCTCAGTAAGATAGGCACAAATATCGGCGCCGGCTGCTTGTTCTGTTTGATATACAGGCATCACGGCACCGTGCGCTTTTTTAATTTTAATAATCATGCCTTGTTATTTATGGATTCAAGAGCGTCTATATAAGAAAGGTTCAATCTTCCCATTCTGTCGATTTCCATAAGTTTGACAGGTATTATCTGACCGACTTTAAGAATATCAGCAACACTCTTTACCCTTTTTTTATCAAGCTTGGATATGTGGCAGAGTCCGTCATATTTGGGAAGTATTTCTACAAAAGCCCCAAAATCCGTAATGCGCTTCACGGTTCCGTTGTATATCTTGCCTACTTCAGGTTCTTCTATAACTTCTTCAACAAGTTTTTTTGCCATTTCGGCTTTGTGCTTGTTGGAACCGAAAATGGTTACAACTCCATCATCGTTAATGCTTACGTTTGCCCCGCTTTCCCCGCTTATTCCTTTAATGGTACCACCGCCCTGACCGATAACGGCTCCTATCTTTTTTTCATCTATCTTAAACGAAATAATGGTTGGAGCATTTTCGTTAAGACTCTGACGCGGAGATGAAATCGTAGCTGTCATAATATCAAGAATATGCATTCTTGCGCTGTGAGCACGGGAAAGTGCCTCCTTCATTATGTCACTTGAAACACCAGCGATTTTGATATCCATTTGGAATGCCGTAATTCCGTCTTTTGTTCCGGCAACCTTGAAATCCATATCACCCATATGATCTTCTTCGCCGAGAATATCGGTGAGGATTTTGTATTTTGAATAGTTTTCATCGCTTGTAATAAGTCCCATAGCACAGCCTGCTACCGGCTTTTTAATAGGAACTCCGGCATCCATCAAAGAAAGACAGCCGCCGCAAACCGTAGCCATAGATGAAGAACCGTTGCTTTCCATTATGTCGGAAACAACCCTTATTGTATAAGGGAAATCATCCTTTGACGGAATAACAGCCTTAAGCGCTCTTTCTGCAAGATGTCCATGTCCTATCTCTCTTCTACCCGTTGTAAGTCTGCCCGTTTCTCCAACAGAATACGGAGGGAAATTGTAATGAAGCATAAATGACTTGTAATTTTTATCGCCGTCTATGTCATCAAACAATTGCTCATCGTCAATGCTACCTAATGTTGTTGTAGCAAGGCTCTGTGTTTCTCCCCTTGTAAACAGCGCACTACCGTGTGTAGAAGGCAATACATTAACCTCACATGTAATGGGACGTACCGTTTTAGTATCGCGCCCGTCAACACGCAGGTCATTTTCAAGAATACTTGTGCGAAGGATGTCAGTATGGATATCGCCAATAAGAGAATTTATAAACGATAAGGCGCTATCATCGCTTTCTATAATAGAAGCAAAATGTGATATAATCTGCTCCTTTACGGATTCTATAGCCTTTCCTCTTTCCAATTTACCGCCTTCTGCAAATGCGGCCTGTTTAATAAGAGGATATGAATACTCCCTTACCTCATTTGCATATTCGGGATCAGCCTTTTTTTCAAGAAGCGGAAGCTTTTCTTTCCCTGCAAGCTTTTGAAGCTCTTCTTGAACTTCACATATTGCTCTTATTACAGGTTCTGCTGTGGTAATAGCCTTAAGCATTACCTCTTCCGAAACCTCTTTAGCTCCACCTTCAACCATTGTTATTCCTTTTTTGTTACCGGCAACAACAATATCCATATCGGATCTTTCTATTTCGCTGAACGTGGGGTTTATTATATACTCTCCGTTAAGATAGGCAACCCTTACCCCTGCAACCGGTCCGTTAAACGGAATGTCGCTTATTGTGACGGCAGCAGAAGAGGCAATCAAAGCAACCATATCAGGTGGATTTATCTGGTCTGCAGAAACCGTTGTGGGTACAATTTGAATCTCACGTGAAAACTCATCGTAGAAAAGCGGCCTCATTGGTCTGTCTATTATTCTTGAAACAAGAATTTCCTTATCCTTTGGGCGTGATTCTCTTTTGTTAAATCCGCCTGGAATCTTACCTGCCGCATAGTATTTTTCGTTATATTCAACGGAAAGCGGTACATAATCAAGCACTTCGTTTGATACACCGCCGCAACATACCGTTGCAATAACGGCTGTTTTTCCGTATGTTGCAAAAACAGCGCCATTTGCCTGTTTTGCAATTCGCCCTGTTTCAAGGGTCATTACTTCATTGCCTATTTTAATCTGGACTTTTTTTACTTCTGACATCTATTACTCTTTCCTTTTGTTCTTTTTTTGTTCTTTAAATTTCAATTATATAACGTCTCTGATACCAAGAGCTGAAATACAAGCTCTGTATCTTTCAATATCCTTCCTTTTTAAGTATTTTAAAAGATTTCTTCTTTTACCTACCATTTTCAAAAGTCCGCGCCTTGAGGCGTAATCCTTGGGATTTGTGTTAAAGTGGTTTACGTTAAGGCCGTTAATTCTTTCCGTAAGAATTGCAACCTGTACTTCAATAGCACCGGAATCTTTTTCATTTGCTCCGAACTTTTTTACAAGTTCACTCTTTTTTTCGCTTGAAATCATTTTTTTTCTCCTTTAATTGCTCGACCCTCATAAGCGAACAGAGCCGACAATTCAATTAATTTCTCAGTTGTTAATAGTATATTATTTCATTCTTATAATCAACTTAGATATATAATGAAAAAACCGGGCTTTCACCCGGTTTTTTTTCGCATGATAAATAGGTTATTTTATCAACGAAATTGTTTTTATAACTCCTACAAGCGTATTGGCAACGGTTGACATACTCTTTATGAAGATATCAAGAGCAACACCTACAACGTCCTTTCTTGTATCACCGATCGTATCTCCTGTAACTGCAGCTTTATGCGCAGCACTTCCCTTGCCATATCCTTTAAGCAACCCTTGCTCGATATATTTTTTAGCATTATCAAATGCACCGCCTGAGTTACCCATAAAGATGGCGCGCGGAATAGCAACAATTGTTGCACCCACAAGAAGTCCGCCGACAAATTCTACACCAAAGATAATTCCGCCAACAATCGGAATCAAAAGAGCAAGAATTGATGGGAATAACATCTTTCTGAGAGCCTCGTTTGTTGCAGTCTGAATCATTTTGTTATAGTCGGGTTTTACCGTTCCTTCAAGAACGCCCGGTATTGATAAAAGCTTATCTCCGTCATCAGCCATCTTTTTGGCAGAATCTATTGTGTTATCTGTAAGCAATGCAGAGAAATATTCAACAAGTGCACCACCAAGAATACCACCTGCAACAACAAGGAATGAAGCAAAGTTGAGCACGGGAGCTCCCATTGAGTATCCGCCCACATACGCAACAATAAGAGATACGGTTGCAAATGCGGCAGAGCCTATGGCAAATCCCTTACCGATAGCAGCAGTAGTGTTTCCTACGGCATCAAGTTTGTCGGTAATTACTCTTACTTTGGCATCAAGATGACAAGACTCGGCAAGACCACCAGCGTTATCGGCAATAGGACCAAAAGCGTCTATTGATACGGTTGTTCCCACGAATGAAAGCATTCCGAGCGCAGCAAGTGCAATGCCGTATGTGCCGCATAAAAGACCCGATACAATAAGAGCAATAGCAATTATTAAAATAGGCATAAGACAGGAGCGTGAGCCTATTGCATCACCTTTTGTAACTACAAAAGCCTCCCCTTCTGTTGCCATTGATGCCAACTCTTGAGTGGGTTTGTAGTCGGTACTTGTGTAGTACTCGGTAATCATACCTATGGCAACACCGGAGATTATTCCAAGCACGCTTGCAATCCACGGTGTAATCCAACCTGCTCTCCATGTTGCCGGAAGAGCATAATCGCTCCTTCCAAAAAGAAGATAGCATGTAATAAGACCGATTATAAGGGTAAGACATGCCGAAACATTGGTTGCCATATTAAGCTCTTTTGAGGGATTGTCTTTCATTTTTTTAAGCTGTGCAATCAAAAGACCTACGGTACAACTTAAAAGTCCGCCACCTGCTAATACTATCGGGTAAAGCTTGGCAGAATCATAAATTGGATTTGAACTGAACAGGGTTGTTGCAATAAGAATACCTGCAGCCATTGTTGCTACAAATGACTCAAGAAGGTCAGAGCAGTTTCCTGCGATGTCGTTGACATTATCACCGATAAAGTCGGCAATAACGTTAGGAACACGACTGTCATCTTCGGGAAGATCGTGTCTTATCTTTGCAAGAATATCTGAAGAAATATCGGCAGCCTTTGTGTAGTTTCCACCGGCAACACGATTGAACATTGCAACAAGAGAACAACCAAGCGAATAAGTTGTAATTCTCATGACTGAAGGATTACATTTCAAGCCGAATAACAGTCCGCTTCCGGTAGCAGATGCGTCTATTCCCCATATAAGCAGTATTGCGATAAGACCTATCATTCCAAGAGCCTGAACGGAAAGTCCCGAAATGGATCCGCCTGCAAGCGCAACCTTTACGGTTTCTCCGATAGACAATGAATCCTTAGCTTTAGCAGCCGTTCGGACATTGGCGTAAGTTGCCGATCTCATACCTACAACACATGCTATGGAGCTCATAAGAGCACCAAGAATAAGTGTTATTCCTGATGTTTTTTCCACCACAACGGTAAAGATGATCGCCACAACCGCAACAACTATCGCAATTGTTTTGTACTCTGTTTTCATAAATGTGCTTGCACCACTTCTTATGATGCCGGCCATTTCTTTCATTTCTGCATTGCCCTCGTCCATTTTTTCAATTTTTATATAGTTGAATATGACATAAGCCAAGGCAAGGATAATAACGGACAATACGATGCCCACATATACACCCATAAATCCTCCAAACATGTTAGAGCGATAAAGCCACCCTAACCCATGATTAAAATTATATCACTGATTATCAATATGGGGATATAAAAAACAACGCCGGATTAATTTATTGTTTTATATAAAGGTGTTAAGGCGGTTATTGTTTTGAAGGAACAAAAGAATCAAAATACGGGGCCATTGTTACAGGATTTACAAGATTAATTACACTCCCCTGGGCGATTGTAAAATACTTCTGTTCGCCAATCCTTTTGCTTCCCCTTCCCGTCATACGAGCTATAGAGGAATATAGGGAAGTTTTTGGCCTGAATTTAACATCAAGCGAAAGACTTTCAAACACACAGTTCGTACTCCTTTCGTGCCAATTATCACCGGCATAAAGCGAATCCGAAGCAAAAATAGATAACGGATGGGTATATATCTGTTTCAATGAATCGATATTTGTAGTTGTATCCTTCATAACGGCAAGCGATGACGACGATAAAAGAATATCAAAGAAAGCATCATAGGGATCTTTCCCCAATGATTTCGCTATAGAAGATATGCTCATTCCGTCGTATTCCTTTGTATTGCCCAAAGCCTGAATGAATATGTTATCAAATGTGCACAGTTCTGCTATGCTCTCAAAACCGTTAGGGTTTTCCATTTCATACTTTGTTGCTTCTCTCCACTTTTTGTCCTTCATTTTTGTCATAAGCTCGTCTTTGGTCAATGCCAGAGCAGACGGAGGAAGGAGTGAAAAAAGCGATGTACTTCCATACGTGTACGGATACTGATCAAACATAACATCAAGACCGTTTTTATGCGCCTTTTCTATTTGATACAGCATAATAGGAACCTTTATCTGATTGCGCTCACCCACAGCCTTTAAATGCGATATCTGCAATCTGCACGATGCTTTTTGGGCAAGAGAAATTGCTTCGTCAATGCTTTCAACAACCCTATTGCCCTCTTCGCGAATATGAATTGCAAATAAGGTTGAGGTTGATGAAACGACCTTTAATAAGCTTAAAAGCTCCTTTTCACTTGCAAACAAACACGGAGCGTAGTAAAGACCTGTAGAAAAACCTATAGAGCCCTGATCTATCATGTCTTTAAGATAGCCGCACATACGGTCAATTTCTTTATCTGTTGCCGGTCTGTTAGGATTGCCCTCCATAGCCGCTATTCTAAGCGCGGCATGCCCTGTTAAAAAGTACAGCCTATTTGATACTCCGCGGTTCTTTAGAACGGTTTTAAAGCCGTCTAAGTCTTTCCACATAACCTTTTTGCCGTCTTCTTCAGGCCAAACTCCAAGCGTTGACAAAACGCTGTCCATAAGAACAGACTCTCTTTCTTTAACAACAGGATATACGCTTATTCCGCAGTTTCCTACAACGCTTCCTCTTATGTGTTGTCTGCGTTTTGCATCAAGTGAAGGACAGTTATATGAATAGAATTCGCTGTGTTCGTGAAAGTCTAAGAATTCGGGACAAGCACTCGCTCCATGTGCATTGTAAAACTCAAAATCCTGAAATTCCTGTCTTGCTATATCCGTTATTTCTTGAAAATGACTATCATTTCTGTCTGAAAAGAAATATACAAGCTTGTTGAATACCTGAGGTATAATTCTTACAACCTCATATGCGCTATATGGGGCAAGAGGTCCCTCTGCCATTGTTTCTTTTAAAAAGAGTGTTGCAATGTACGGTTCTTGCCCTTCTATTCCGGAATAAATTTTTGCATTAAAAAGAACTTTATTCAATTTGTTTTTCCTCTTCTGCTTTTTTAAGGTAACCTTCCCACAGTTTTTCTATTGAATAAAATGCACGCATTTCTTCTGAAAAAAGATGTATGACTATTTCGGAGCAATCAATAACAAACCATCCGTCGTTTTGAACTTCCTTGTGTCTGGCATTAACCGTGAGATTCAGTGAAGTAATATATTCCCATATATCCCTTACAGCCGATTTTAATACTGTTGGGGATTCATAGCTCGCTACAACAAAAAAATCCGCGATATTTGACTCACCCTTGAGGTCTATAATCACTACGTCTTTGCCGCCATGCTCCCTTAAATACTTTCTTATTCTCTGAGCCTTAGTTTTTACAAGCATCTTTTACCCCAACTCCGGATACAACTTAAATTTATCCAACAATTCTTTTACCTTGGCAATCGCATTTTCCTTCGCTTTTGGATCTAACGTGTACTTTGAACGTGATTTACCGCTTGCAGAAGAGCTGTCGTTGTTAGGCTTTGTGTTTTCAAGCACATTTACAATGATATGAGCGATTTCTGCCATTTCTTTTTCCTTCATGCCAAGCGTGGTAAGGGCTGCAGTTCCCATTCGTAGTCCGCTTGTGTACCAAGGACCGTTTTTATCAAATGGCAAAGCGTTTCTGTTCATCATCAGATGGGCTTCTCTTAATGCGCTCTCGGCTATACGCCCCGTAAGTCCCATAGGAGATACGTCTACAAGCAACAGATGATTGTCCGTTCCTCCTGTAACTACGGTAACCCCTTCTTTCATAAGTGACTCTGCAAGGAACGAGGTGTTTTTGACAATCTGATGAGCATATTCTACAAAACTATCACTGAGTGCTTCTTCAAACGCAATGGCCTTTGCTGCCATAACCTGCGCAAGAGGTCCTCCCATCATCAAAGGACAGGCCTTGTTAACACTGTCTTTAAACGATTCCTTACAAAGAACCAGTCCGCCTCTGGGGCCACGTAGGGTTTTATGCGTTGTGGAAGTTACAACATCTGCCCACTTTACCGGATCATAATCGCCTTCAAATACTTTACCCGCAACCAATCCTGCAAAATGAGCCATATCCACCATAAGAACGGCAGAGCATTCATCGGCAATCTCCCTCATCTTTCTGAAGTTGATTTTTCTTGGATACGCACTGTACCCGGCAAGAAGGATAAGCGGTTTTATTTCCAATGCCTGCTTTCTTATGGCCTCGTAATCCAAAAGCATTGTGTTTTTATCAACGGAATAAAAACTTACTTCAAACATCTTACCGCTTACATTGTGTTTATAACCGTGGGTAAGGTGTCCTCCCGAATAGTAATCAAGCGCAAGCAAACGTCCAGATTGCAATTTAATGCGAAGTTCTTTCCATTGTTCGGGAGAAAGAGCATCTATACTTTTTACGCCGCATTTTTCAAGAAACGGCAGCTCCACGGTTTTATGTAAAATTGCATGGTATGCGCATAGATTTGCATCGGATCCCGAATGGGGCTGAACAAAGGCATAATCCGCTCCGAAAAGCTTAGCTGCCTTTAACGATGCCTCTTCTTCGATGAGGTCAACATTTTCACATCCGGCATAAAATCTATGATACGGAAATCCCTCGGCATATTTATCCGTGAGCAGCGTTCCCATCGCTGCCTGAACTGACAACGAAGAATAGTTTTCCGAAGCTATCAGCTTAAGAGATGAACGCTGATTGTTTAACTCATCTATAACGGAAGAAGCGATTTTAGGGGATTTTTTTTCAATAAGGGCATAAAGCGCATTGTAATACTGTCCCTCTAAGGTTTCAGGGTTAAAAGGTTTATTCATAATTTTCCTCCTTATTGAGGACGAACTGCATTTAGTTTCTCTCTATAAGTAATACGTCCTTTAGTCAAATCGTATGGAGACATCTCCACTCTGACCTTGTCTCCAAGAATAATCTTAATGTTATTTTTACGCATTTTTCCCGAAATATGTGCAAGAATAACATGACCGTTTTGCAGTTGAACCTTAAACTGTGTGCCGCGCATCATTTCTATAACGGTGCCCTGCACTTCAATCGCTTCTTCTTTATCTGCCATTTATATCTCTCCTTTACTGAGTTTTATAATACACTGAGCAACATGCTTAGATGATACGGAAGCATCGAAGGTCTTTAAAAGTCCTTCCTTTTTATAGTATGCAATCAGCGGCTCGGTTTGCTTTGTATATACGTCAAGCCTGTGGCGAATTGCTTCTTCCTTGTCGTCATCGCGCTGGATAAGGGGCTCCCCTGTTTCGTCGTCAAATCCCTCTTTTTTAGGTGGGTCGAATTCTATGTGATATATCCTTCCCGTTGACGGACACATTCTTCTTCCGGACAAACGGCGAACCACATCCTCTAACGGAATGGCAAACTCAATAACAGCATCAATTTTTGCGAACTTTTTCAGTTCATCAGCCTGAGGAATTGTTCGCGGAAAGCCGTCGAGTATAAAGCCGTGCTCAAGATCCTTTTCTTTAAGCCTTTCCTCAACCATTTTACATGTTATTTCATCGCTTACAAGTCCGCCCGAAGCAAGAATAGCCTTTACTTGTTTTCCAAGAGCGGTTTCGTTTTTTATGTTGGATCTGAAAAGATCTCCTGTTGAAATATGAACAAGACCAAGCTGCTCTTTAACAATAGCTGCTACCGTTCCTTTACCTGCTCCCGGAGGGCCTAAAAATATAATATTCATACTGTTACTCCTTATTATAAGTGTGAATGACTAAATATAATTATAGGATAACTCAATATCTATTTTCAAATAAAATGCACACTATAGGCATTAACAATTAAAAAAGGGGGCAGATACCCCCTTTTTAAAACACACTATTGATTAGTTTCTTTTAAGCGAGATGACAAAATCGCCATCAGCGTTTGTAGTATAATCAAAAGAATACCCTGTTTTTCCTGCAAGGCGCGATATGTTTTCACGGGCAACTACTGCATCGCATAAAATCTCAACTTCGCTGTTTCCCTCGTCTATCGCTTTTTTTGTAAGAAATACAGGCTCCGGACAATTTAAACCTCTCACATCTATTTTCTTCATAAAATTACCCCCTCTGATTTTTTTTAGCTATATAAATTCCGTGTAAAACAAGGAAGATAAGCGACAGAATAACCGCGATTTTACCGCCTAATGTTGCTCCTCCCTGACTTGATGCACTTGCTGCTACTCCTGCAAGGCCGAAGTTGTGACTTATTGCAGCACCCATAAACATACCAAGCACTGATATGAATGAATCGCCGTTTCCCTCACCTGCAAGTATGAGTTGTCTTAAAGGACATCCGCCAAGCATTACGGAACCAAGTCCTACGGCTACAAATGAAAGGAAGTTCCAAATATGATCGGAATGTGCTATAGGTTGACCCTTAAAGCCAAAGTTGTATGAGCCTGTTGCAAGGTTTAAAATTGTAAGAACCACAACAAGAGCTATGGGCCCCAATACAAGAGTAACGTCTTTTGTAAGGAACAAATCACGTATACCTCCTGCCGTACACAGTCTGGAAAGCTGGCACAATGCTCCAACCACTGCTGCAATTAAAAGAGATGCCACAAGCGGTGCATGCATACTGCCGGGTCCTTTTTGTGAAATTACAAACAGACCGGGAACAGCTATAACCAAAATCAAAAGAAGAACCTGCAATGCCGGAGCAATGCCACCCTCTACAAGGTGTTTTTTCTCCGCTCTGCCAAGGGAATATCCTTTTTTAAGGTATAGCGTACCTATATATATACCTGCAACAAAACCCAAGAGAGCAATTATTGCATTCATATCTCCGCCACCTAAACGAATAAACATTCTGAGTGGACAACCAAGGAACACAAGGGCGCATATCATTACTATTGCTCCAAGCACAAAGCGAGTGACCGGACTTGATCCGCTTTTTGGCTTAAATTCCCCTCTTATAAGAGCAACTATAAAGCTTCCGAGAACAAGACCGATGATTTCAGGTCTCATATACTGAACGACAGCAGCATTGTGGAACTTCATTCCTCCTGCCATATCGCGAATAAAACACGCTATACAGAATCCCATGTTCTTTGGGTTTCCAAGACGTGTAAGAATAAAAGCCGCCAGTGCAATAACTGCACCCGTAACTATAACAAGAATTTTATCACGAGATAATACCTTCTTATTCATTATCTTCTCCTTCCACCATTATCTATTTAATCATATAATGGTATTCTAAGGTATTATAGCAAATAGAAACAATTTATGCTATATTCAGTTAAAACGGAGGATAACGTGATAAGAACAACTTATTTAAAGGGTAAAAGAGAAGGTATAAGGGAGTATAAGCTTCCGTGCGATATAGACAAAATTCCATCTGTTTACGAGAAGAACGGTGAGAGATTCTTTGTTGAAAATATTGAAGATCCGCACCGTCTTTTTATATTCGGCGCAGGGCATGTGGCAAAAGCCCTATACGACCTTGCATGCTTTTTAGACATTCAAACAATAGTTTCTGAGGACAGAGAGGATTTTTTAAATGCAAATCGCTTCCCGAATGCAATGCGAATAATAACCTCCGATTTCGATAAGACCATACCCGAACTGGGAATAAGAAATACGGATTCCGTTGTTATAATGACAAGGGGGCATAAAGACGACTACGTAGTTTTAAAATCCATCCTGTCATTAAGCGAAATGCCCGGATACATAGGTATGATAGGATCTAAATCAAAGGTTGCCTATGTATTTAACTCCCTTATTGATGAAGGCTTTTCAAAGGAAAAATTAAAGGCCGTTCACGCTCCTGTAGGCCTGCCGTTTGATACAGAAACACCCTCTGAAATTGCCTTATCCATAATGGCTGAAATATTCACGACAAGGCATAAAAAGGGAGTGAGTGTAGTTGAAGAGAAAACAAAAAAGGCACTTAGCGAAATAAAAAACGGCATTGAAGTGATAATAACCGAAAAACACGGCTCCGGCCCACGTGAAGTCGGAACAAGAATGGTTGTTACAAAGGACAGTGTTATAGGAACTATAGGCGGAGGCTCCCTTGAGGCTCACGCTATAAACGATGCCCGAGAAATGCTTAACAACAATATTAATGTGCTGGAAAAACACTATTCCATGAACAACAATGATGCCTCTTCCATAGGAATGGTATGCGGAGGCGACTGCAACCTTGCTCTTGTAAAGCTGTAATATAATGCAATTAAGCGCGCAGAACATATCCCTGTCATTCGGGGACAGGGATATAATTAAGGATGTCAGTTTTACAATAAACGACAAATCCCGTATTGCACTTGTAGGGGCAAACGGAATGGGTAAAACCACCCTGCTTAAAATAATCTCATCAAAGGAGCATCCCGAAACGGGCGTTATACAAAAAGACAAAGAAGCACGTGTTCTTTATGCCTCGCAAGGGGGAGAGTCGTTTTACGGAACAACGCTTAAAGATGAAGCATTCAAGGCTTTTGATGGCCAAAAAATACAGGAACACGAAAAGGAAAGGCTTTTTGCCATAACCTCAGCCGGGCTTGGCTTTAATAAAAACGATTATACAAAAGAATGTTCGCAGTTTTCACAGGGGTATCAAATGAGAATCGCATTGTTAAAGGTACTCCTTGCCCGCCCTTCTTTCATGCTTCTTGACGAACCTACCAATTACCTTGATATAGACACAAGACTGTGGCTTGTAAGGCATCTTATGTCTATTAGCGGAGGATATATCATAGTTTCCCACGATCGCTTTTTTTTGGATAAGACAGTTAATGAAGTTTTTGAAATAGAAAACGGCAGACTGACAAAATACAGCGGCAATTATTCAAAATACGAAAGCGAAAGGATAAAAGCGGATGAACTCCTTATAAAAAAATCAAAGGAGCAGGAAAAACAAATAAAGAAAACCGAAGATTTTATTGAGCGTTTCAGATACAAAGCAACAAAAAGCCGCCAGGTTCAGTCCAGAATTAAATCCCTTGAAAAAACCGAGCGCATAGAACTCCCTCGCCACCTTAAACACATACACTTTACTATTCCCTATTGCGGATCTTCTCCTAATGACGTTCTTGATGTAAAAAACGTTTCAAAGTCGTACTCAGACAAGAGAGTATTGAACAACGTATCTTTTTTGCTTAACAAAAAGGACAGGCTTGCAATAGTTGGAGAAAACGGAGCCGGTAAAAGTACCCTTTTACGCATTATCACCTCTTTTGAAAATGACTATGAGGGAGAAGTAAAGATGTTCGGCAGCGTAAAATGGGAATACTTCAGAGGCGATGAAACCCTATACACTACGGTACAGTCAAACAGGTATTCCGATTTAACGGTATTTGAGTATGCAAAGCTCCTTGGACGAGGAGATGAAGAACAGGTTAAAAACATGCTTGGAGCATTTATGTTCTCCGGGGATGATATAAATAAAAAAACCGCAGTCCTTTCCGGAGGGGAGAAAAGTAGGCTTGAACTGCTTACAACCATAATGCATCCATCCAACCTATTGATTCTTGACGAGCCCACAAACCATCTTGATATAGCCACAAAAGACGTTTTATGCCAGGCGATCTCTGAGTATGAAGGCAGTGTTGTATTCGTATCCCACGATGTTGACTTCATTTCAAAAACAGCAACCTCTGTACTTCATCTTACGCACGGAAATGCAGAGCTGATTAACGGGAACTGGGAATACTTTTCCGAAAGGATGGACAAGGCCGATGCGGATGCCTCTTCATTGGTATTCGGACAAATGAATGACATTTACAGAAACGATAAGGGCAACAAGGAACAACAGGAATGTGAACAGAATGAAGGAAAGTTGCGCTATGAAGAGGCAAAAAAATCACGTAATCGGGAAAAGGCAAGAATAAAAAGAATAGAGGAACTTGAGAACCTCATAACATCTCTTACCGTGGATGCGGCAAACGAAGAAGCTAAATTATTACAAGAAGAAATTTATACATCATATGAAAAATCAAAGGAAGTTCAAAACACAATAACATCGATTAAAGCCAAACTTCAAGAGCTTGAAAACGAATGGCTTATACTGAACGAATAAGCCCTCCCCCAAAACTCCGTTTTAATTAAATATTGTTTTATATTCTATGCGTTTTACATGCTATAATAGTAATAGATTGTTCGTTAATGTTTTACAAAACGACATAGCTTTGCTATTAACGACAGTTATAAGGAGAATACATAGATGAAACGTTTAACATCTGTTTTATTAATTTTAGCCTTAGCGCTTGGAGTTTTTGTTTCATGTAAAAAAGGCTCTTCAGAAAAAGTAGAGAGTGCTGCTACAAAAAAAGCTGAAAGCAGTGACACCAAAAAAGCCGATGTCACCAAAGTCGGTTTTGTAGTAATTAACGACGAATCTGATCAGGGATATACATGGAACTTCATGAACGGCATGACCTCTGCTGTAGATAAGCTTAACAAAGAAGGTTACAATGTAGAACTCATCGTCAAGAGAAATACTACAGAATCTTCTCTTGCAAAAGATAACAACCTTGAACTGGTAAGCGAAGGATGTAAGATTATATTCAATAACAGTTACGGATTTGAGCCTCATATGCTTGAAGCTGCAGCAGAAGCCGGAGATGGAGTTCATTTTGTAGGAATGACAAACTGTGGCGGACAGAACCCACAGAACATCGACAATCCTTATTTACACAATGCTTTTGCAGCAATTTACGAAGGAAGATATCTTGCAGGTATAGCCGCAGGTATGAAACTTAATCAGATGATTGAACAGGGCAAAATTACAAAGGATCAGGCTTTAATCGGATATGTTGGCGCTTATTCTTTTGCAGAAGTAATTTCCGGAATGTCAGGATATTACCTTGGTGCAAAAAGCGTATGCCCGTCTGTTAAAATGATTGTTCAGTTTGTAGGAACATGGGGAGATGCAACACTTGAAGAAGCAGCTGCTAAGGCTCTTATAGACAAAGGTGCTGTTATGATTTCTCAGCATTCTGATACAACATCACCGGCTCTTGCTGCACAAAAAGCAGGCGTATTCCACACAGGATACAACACAGATATGACAGGAGCAGCTCCTGAAGCTTCACTTCTTTCATGCCGAATTGACTGGACAAGATATTTCTATACAGCAATTAAAGACTACATTGAAAAAGGTTCTTTCGCAAAAGACTGGACAGGTACAGTTAAAGACGGCGATGTAGTTATAACAAAACTCAACGAAAAGATTGCAGCTCCCGGAACTCAGCAAGCTCTTGATAAAGCTCAGGAAGCTTTCCACAACGGAACACTTAACGTATTTGACACATCAACATTCACAGTTGACGGTGGCAAAAAACTTACAAGTGCATTCGCAGTTGATACAAACGGCGACTTTGTAACGGATTCAAAAGAAGCTGTATGGGACGGCGTATTCCATGAGTCATATCCGGAATTCCAAAGCGCACCATACTTCGGAGCAAAAATAGATGGAATTACATGGTTGAATTCTGCTTTCTAATATTAGAAAGAGCAAATAAAAAGCGGGGATTTCCCCGCTTTTTTTATTGTCTATAAATAGACAGCTTTATTCTTTAACGATTATTTAATAGAGATCTGGCAAGCTCTAACGCTTCGTTTTCACTTTCATCTCCTGCCATAAGACGGGCTATTTCCTTTTCCCTCTCCTCACCTTCAAGCTGTTTTGCGCCAACTACGCTCCTTCCTTCCTGCTCCTCTTTTATCACTTTGATATGTTTATCCGCACCCGGAGCTACAATTCCCTGATGCGTTACGGCTATAATCTGAGCTTTGTTTTTTAAAGACACAAGATAATCACGAACCTTGCTGCCTGTTTTCCCTCCAAGACCGGAATCGATTTCATCAAATACTATGGTGATTTTGTCATTCATATAAGGAAGAGAGGACAAAAGTGCAAGATATAGCCGTGACAGTTCTCCTCCGGATGATATATGCGCAATCTCATCTGTCTTTTCCCCTTTGTTGGCGCTGAACATAAACTTGACCTCATCCTTTTCAAACAGATCCTTTTTATTGATAACCACTTCAAAAACCGATGAGCTCATTTCTAAATTTGCAAGTTTTTCCTCTACGCTTTTACTCAGGGAAAGAGCAGCTGCCTTTCTCTTTTGATAAAGCTGTTCCTTAAGGCTGACAAGTTCCGTCTCGCATTGTTTATAGTCTTCCTCTGCCTCTTTAATCCTTATAACCGAATCATCAGACAATTCAAGTTTTTCTTTCACTTCATTCATACGGTTAATGACAGCTTCGATACTGCCTCCGTGCTTTCGTTTTAAGGAGGAAATAAGGCTGTCTCTTTCGCTTAATGCATCTATATCGCTTTCGGATAGTTTATGCTTTTTATCCCATGCTCTTAGTTTATCAAGCGAGAGTGAAACATAGGTATAGGCATTTTCCAAATCGGCGACAATTTCATTAAACTGCCCCTGTCCTTCTTTTTCGTCGGCTTTTGTAAGCTCCTTTAAGGATGTTCTGATTCCGTCAAGAATGCCATAATCGCTGTTATCGATGCATCTTATTGCTTCGTTTGCCGCATTTGAGTAAAAAACAGAATGTTTTGCCGATCTAAGGGCATCCTTTATTTCTTCGTCCTCTCCTATTTTCAATTTTGCGTTTTTAATCTCGCTGTATACGCTTTGAAGATAGTCCTTTTCACGGTTAATATCGTCGGCTTCTTTTTTAATCTGTTCAAGCTTGTCACGCTTTTCCCTGCATTGCCTTGTAAGAACAGCACACTTTTCTGCCATTTCCGTAGCGGATGCAAATTCATCAGTTATCTTCATTGCAGTTCCCGGAATCAGAAGCGAGTTCTGTTCTCTTTGAAGGGAAAAATAAACAATCTCCGACAATATGTCACGCGCAGTCTTTATAGGGGCAGGTGTGCCGTTTATCAATATGCTGCTTCTTGAATCGTCCTTAATGGTTCTGGAGATAGTTAGTGTATCTTCTGTTTCTATTCCCGACAAATCAAGAATTTCCTTTGCCTTTTGAGAAAGCGAGGCATAATCAAAGGAGGCCGTAACCGAACAGGCCGAGGAGGATGAACGTATTACATCTTTTGTAACACGGTTCGCAAATAAAAACAGTAGGGACGACATAAGCATGGTTTTTCCGCTTCCTGTTTCCCCTGTTATAACAT
Source organism: Spirochaetales bacterium (assembly GCA_028719825.1). Taxonomy (GTDB): domain Bacteria; phylum Spirochaetota; class Spirochaetia; order Sphaerochaetales; family Sphaerochaetaceae; genus UBA9848. Next base: position 25,409 of record JAQYLW010000005.1, read on the forward strand.
TAAATCCGCTATCAAATTCTATGTACGCATCTTTTATCAACTTGTAATTTTTAACGCAAAGCGACAGCAGCATATTCTACCCCAAAGGTTTCCACATCATTTTTTCGCCTATTCTGGAGGCATCGGACAATGTGGGGTTAGCAACCATTCTACACTCCCCTTCAACCTTTTTTATAACAAGCTCATGGCTTTTATTCAAATGAAATATGGGAACTCCGTCGGCGCTTACAAGGGCGCTTGACGCCTTTTGTTTTTCTGAAATTCTTATCTTTATCACGCTTTTTGCAGGGAACACTATTCCTCTGTCAATGGCCATAAACGGAGAGTTTGGTGTAAAGATAAAGGCATCCGTATCTGATGACAAAACACTCCCTCCTGCAGACATTGAATAGGCTGTACTTCCTGTAGGAGTTGCAATTATCACGCCGTCTGCCGCAAGACCGTGAGCAAAACACTCGTTTTCTAAAAATGCATCAAGCCTTAAAAGATGGTTCGTTTCATCTTTCTGTACGGATATTTCGTTTAAAGCAATACCGGTTTTTAGCTCCTCGTTATTAAGATATACGGTTGCCTTAAGCAATAGATTGCTTTTAATGGAGGCTCTGCCATTAATAAATTCGTTTAATCCGTTTTTCCAGTCATCAACGCTAAACGGCGTAATAAATCCAAGATCGCCTGCATTAATGGCAAAAATAGGCACGTGGAACGTGTGAAAATTATAAACAACGGAAAGCAGGGTCCCATCCCCTCCGATGGACACAACGGCATCGGGTTTCAAAGATGAGTCAACCTCGTAGGTTGAATCCTGAGTATACATTATGTGGGCATCAATCTTTTTTGATGACAAAAATTGCATTACTTCCTTTGCAAGTTTTATTGCGAGGGTTTTGTTTGAATTTGCAACTATTACCACTTTATTCATTTATAAGTCCTACATAAGATGCGAAAGCATTTTGGAAACTCTTTCCGTTTCTGAACTTTTTAAAAAGTAATACAAAGGGAACGAAACGGTGCGAATTGCCGTAAATACGCTGTTTGTAAGCGAATCATCTTTAAGATTCATCTTGACTGCAAGTGAATCCTCAAATGTTTTGACAATCTCTATCTTGCTTTTTGAAGCAAGCTTCATAACTTCCTCAACACGTCCTGCCATAGTTAATGAAAAAGAGGACGCATTGATTTCCTCTGTTTTCAAATCGGCATCGGGAGAGCCGAATATGGTGTTCTTTGCAGAAGATCGCATTACGGCATTCTGGTAGTTTTGATATATTTCACGTCTTTTGTTTGCAAACTCATTAAAGAACTTGTATTGAACGCAGCCCAACGATGCATTTAAATCGCTCATTGCCTCATCCTGATAATATTCGCTTTCAATTTCGTCCTCGCTAAGGAGCACAGCTCCGCCACCACACGAAATAACGTCATTTGCCTCGAAAGAACAAACGCCGTATTTTGCAAAACTCGAAAACCCTTTCATACCTACGGCTTTGGAAATATCAACAATTATCCTGTCTTTATACTCTTTAAACCTTTCGTCGGGATAGGATGCCCCGGGTATGTAAAGAATAATAGCATCACACTTATCAACACCGGATGTATAGTTCATAATTCCGCTTTGCTTGTCTGTGTCTGCAAATGCAAGCTCATAGCCTAAGGACGTTATTACTCTCCCGTAAACTGAGGGAGAAAGCGGAGATACTAAGATTCGTGCATTTTCGGGCAAGTTCATCTCCGACAGCGCCATTTCAAGCGACAATGCCATAGTTCTTAGAGCATAGGCTTTGTTAAATCCCGTAAGGTCACATATGTTCTCTTCAAACAATGCTTTTCTCTCACCAGGGCCTATGGCTTCGTCTGCCATTGCTTCAAGAACACCCTGCATGTCCTGTCTTCTTAGCGTGGGCTTATAGTACTTAATTGTTTCCGTAATTTGCGCCATACAATAATGTTAAGACAAAAACACGGCTTTTTCAATTTGAATGTTTTATGCGATAAACCTCGCTTTCAAACACAAACTCGGAATAGTGCAACTTATTAAAAAATAAAACCGTGATATAATATAAAAATGAATATAATGATGATTACAAGTGAGGCTGTTCCTTTTTATAAAACGGGCGGACTTGCTGATATGGTTACTTCCCTTTCACGATCACTTTCGTCGTTTGGACACAACGTTTCAATATATATGCCGCTGTATGACGATAAAAACAGAAATTTCTCTGTTGAATACATAGGAGCTTCGGATATACAGCTTGCTCACGGAACCGAAACCGTTGGATATGCGAAAGCTTTAGAGGGAGATATCACATATTACTTTATGTTGCACCCCATATTCGGCGACAGAAAAGGCATTTATGCAGAAAACGGAAATTCATATGAAGACACTCTAAAGCGACAAACTATATTCACAAAAAGCCTTACGGGGCTTATTTCGAATACAAGGTTAAAAATAGATGTGATTCATGCCCACGACTGGATGACGGGCTTATTCCCTTATTACTACAAAGATAAGTACAAAAGCGTATTTACCATTCACAATATCGGATATAAGGGCTTGTCCAATGCTTTTGAAGCAATACCGTTATCGCTTGTACTTGATGAAAGCTCATTTGAAACCACATCAGAAGGCGTGAGAATTATCAACTCTTTAAAAAGTGCAATTCTGAATTCAGACATAATAACAACAGTCAGCCCGACCTACGCAAAGGAGATTCTCACTCCTCGCTTTGGTGAACAGCTTGAAGGGTATCTTAAACAACGTGAGGATTCCCTTTTTGGAATATTAAACGGCATTGATGAAAACGTGTGGAATCCGGAAAAAGACAAGCATCTTGGGGACTTAACATACACAGCCGCAAATTTAAAAAACAAGGCTGCTTTAAAAAAGAAAGCTCTGTCCGAATTTGGATTTTCAAAAAACGACAAACGCCCCTTGATTGCCATAATATCACGCTTAGCGTCGCAAAAAGGCTTTTACGAAACAATTTCAAATATGCCGCAAAGTGCGCTTGACCACATATTGCAACAGAACAACTGCCTGTTTGCCGTTATAGGAACAGGGGATAAAAAATTAGAAGATGACTTTAGGGCCTTTGATGCAAAATATGAAAACTTCTCGTTTAAAAACACATTCTCAGAACCCCTTTCTCATCTTTTGGAAGCCGGAAGCGACTTCTTCCTTATGCCAAGCGTTTATGAACCGTGTGGCCTTAATCAGATGTATTCTCTAAAATACGGAAGCATTCCTATTGTTCACAAAACCGGCGGACTTGCAGATACGGTTATTGACGAAAATGACTCGAAGGAACACCCGACAGGTTTTGTTATGAATAGCCTTAAAGCAGAGGAAATTGAAAACACAATTAACAGGGCTATAATGTGTTATAATAAAGATAATAATAAATACCTCGCCATACAGCAAAATGCTATGAAATGTCGTTTTGATTGGGGACAGGGTGCCCAAGAATATATCTCTTTATATAACAAGCTGCTTAACGAGGAATAAGGTGGTTTTTATGAATAACAAAATGATTGCGGTAATTTTAGGCGGAGGTAAAGGAACAAGGCTTTTCCCTCTTACAAAAGACAGAAGTAAACCTGCAGTACCGTTTGCGGGAAAATACAGACTTGTAGATATTCCTATTTCAAACTGTATCAACTGTGGAATTAAAGACATTTATCTCTTAACGCAATTCAATTCCGCATCCCTTCATCATCACATATCAAAAACATATGTGTTTGATAATTTTGGCGGAGGCTTTGTAGAATTGCTTGCAGCAGAACAAACCCCTCAAAGTTCAACCTGGTATCAGGGAACGGCAGATGCCGTAAGGAAGAATTTGAAACATTTTACATATCCGGGCGCCGAATATTGTCTGTTGCTGTCGGGTGACCAACTGTACCGCATGGACTTTAACAAGATGCTTGAACACCATATCAAAACAGGTGCAGAGATTACCATTGCCGGAAAGACAATTTCACGTCAGGAAGCAACGGGACTCGGTATTATAGGAGCCAATTCAACATCACGTATAACAGGGTTTGTGGAAAAGCCCGCCCCCGATGCAGATATTTCCTCACTGCGTTCAAGCGAAAAATTGCTGAAATCAAGCCTTGGACAGGAGCTGTCAGAAAGCAACGAATACATAGCATCTATGGGTATTTATATATTCAATATGAAAACCCTTGCCGAAGTTCTTGATAATGATAAGGATGATTTTGGAAAGGAAATTATTCCTGAAGCAATAAAAACACGTAAGGTTTCATGCTACTTATTTGATGGATTCTGGGAGGACATAGGAACGATTAAAGCCTTTTATAATCTACATCAAAATCTGGTATCCATAGATCCTCCGTTTAACTTTTACGATGAACAAAACCCGATTTTCACGCACAGAAGATTTTTGCCAGCAACAAAAATTAACATGTGTAACTTCGTATCATCCCTTGCTGCAGAAGGTTCTATTATAACAAACGCAAGCGTTCACAACTCAATTATCGGTGTTCGTATGGTGGTTGAAAAATACTCCTCGCTTGACGGCGTATATTGTATGGGTGCAAACAGGTATGAAACGAAAAAAGAAAAGGAAAACAACCGCATCAATAACATACCTAACTTAGGAATAGGAGAAAACACGCATATCGCACGTACGATTATCGATATGGATGCACGCATAGGAGACAACTGCCGAATAGGAGTTGATAACATACATCGTAAAGAAGGCGACTATAGTAACTATTCGATACATGACGGAATTATAGTTATCCACAAAGGAGCTACATTGCCAAACGGTACGGTGATATAAGGCTGTTATATCACACTTATGCTTTAAAACTTAACACTCTACCCTCTTTGTGTTGACAAATAACGGTGTTTTTATTAGCATTATAAAGTAATCGACGCAGGGTGGAGCAGTTGGCAGCTCGCCGGGCTCATAACCCGGAGGTCATAGGTTCGAATCCTATCTCTGCTATACATTGATTAAAAATGGGGCTTAGCAAAATCAACTTTGCTAAGCCCCATTTGAGTTAAAAGCATAAGCGTTGTGAGGGGGTTCTCCGTCAACCGTTAGTTTTTTTGAATTCTTTGCGAGGGTAAGAGCATCACCTAATGCCGTATCGCTCCCCTCATTTTCACCTGCGCAGAGCATTACCCTGTGCGGACAAAAAAACCGGATGTACAACGAGCGACCATACCAAAGCCCTTCTCAAAGCCGGTATCATTCCTCCAAATCCCGAAAAGAAAATCAGCAAAAAGAATAATCCTAAAATGACCTTCGACAAAATGTGCTGGGGAAAGTGGATTTTCATTCCCCTCTCCCACGGCCTTGAAATTGAAGATACGTCAAAGCCACGTGAAGAAAGTGGGACAACTCTGGAGGAATTTAAGAAACATAAGTATGAAAAGAGAAACGATATTTATCAGAAACTTGTAGAACTGGCAAATGAAAATATGGCAGCTCTAAAAAAGATTTCTGAATGGGAGTTTCTTGGACCAAAAATTGAGCGTTTTGAAAAATGGCTCGAAAACGACTTCTTTTATTATGATACTGGAAATGCCGAAAAAAATAGTTTGATAAGAAAAGCAAATTGTTTCTACCTTTGCAAATTCCACCAAGGCTATTCAGGATGAGTTCACAGAACAAATTGCTGAAGGACAAAAATCCGATACAGCAGATCAATAGAAAAGATATTGGTTGGTAAAGATAAAGCAGTTTAATTGCTTACGCTGGTATTCTGTTTGGATACCAGCTTTTTTACAAAATGGCAGAAAAAGAAGTGCACTGACCGGCGGACAAGAATATGTTAAATCAACATAAAACGCTTGCAATTCTAACAAAACCACATTATATTCGAATTAAAGGCACAGAGATTGCTGAGGTAAATTAGTTAAAGAATGAAAGGTTTTTATATTCGATGCAAGTTGAATATTTGAATCATAAATCTTTTAGTAAATCTACTTTTTCAATTCTTTATGCTATTCAGTATATTATGATTTCTCATTTTTGATGAATGGCATCATTGTGCCTCCAAAAACTTTATATGTCCTTGGAGGTATAAATGGACAAAATTCCTGTTAGTGATATCCAAGAAGCAATTGGCTATCAGTTTAAAAACAAAAGGCTTCTTCAACAAGCTTTTATAAGAAGTTCCTATGCAAATGAAAACTCTGGCATCGAAGATAATGAAAAACTAGAGTTTTATGGCGATGCTGCACTTGATTATTACATTTCAAGATGCATGTTCTCGGAATTTTCTAAAACAACAAAAGATGGACAGTTTAAGTCAACTAAAACAGAACAAGAATTGACTGAAATTAAGTCGTATAATGTGGATACAGAATCTTTAGCGCATTGTATAAGAATTACAGGTTTTCAGAACTTCTT
>JAQYLW010000006.1 GCA_028719825.1 Spirochaetales bacterium
TGAGGGCAGCTTTGTAACCGTAAGTGAGGATAAACAAACAGCAGAGATTAATACAACCGTTGCTCCTACTAAAAGAGTTCAGGAATATACGGCTGTTGTGGGAACAGAAAGTGTAACACTTCCTTCAATAAAACAGACTGCCGATCCTGAAACAAAAGTTTTTGCCGGTTGGAAAATTGATCCAAAGCTTGAAGATGTTGTTCCGCATCCCTACACGCCAAAAAATTCCATTACACTTTATGACAAATGGGATGATGTGTCATATAACTTCAATGTAAGCATTTCCGGTGATAACTACGGTACGGTCAAAAAAGGAAGCAACACAGAAACTGAATACAACAAAGGGGAAAATATTCTCTCAAAGCAAAATCCGCTCATCTTCCGTATCGTTCCTTCCGAGGGCTTTACATATACCTATAAGCTTACGGATGCCGAGGGAAGGGACATAATTCCCGACAGCATTACTCAAAATCAAGGCTACTACGTATATACTCTCAATCAGGAAACAATAAGGCAGTACGACGAAATTAACCTTTCCGTTAAATTCGGTAATTTCCCGTCAGTAGTATTAAGCGGAGATATAAAGCTTGTTAATAACGTTAATATTGATAATTTTAATAATAGTCCTGAGTTCTATTTAATCGTTGATGAAAACAATGTTACAAAGGACAAATGGAATACTACAAAGCTTACAAACGGCATTGATATAACAGAGAATGTTGTTTTGACATTAGCGGACAATATGACCGTTCCTCTTACGTCGTTCGGTGAATCACTACAAGCATTCCTTACATCAGACGGCTCGGATACACTCTCTAAAAGGGCAATAGTAACCATACAGGGCACTCCCGACAAGGCACTTCCTTCTTCAAATGTAAATGTAATAAACCTCAGCATGGGGCTGTTATTCGGAAAAACAGACAGCGATACCATAACGGTCACATCAACATCTTCACTCCAAATTAAGGAAAGTGTAAAGTTCATCTTTACTCCATTCTCTGATGATCAGGGCGTTAAAAATCGTCTTAATAAAGTTATAGCGCACGGTACGGAACTCCTTAAGGAAAGAACCATAGATATATCAGAAGGAGGCTCTATTGAGTTTAGCGCTGAAAAAGATATCAACCTACAGTTTACACCGCTTTTTGAAAAAGGCTATTCCCTTGTATCAGAATCACCGTTTACTCCTGAAAACATTACAAACCCAACGGATGTCAAAGACAAGTTCAACATATATGCTTCGTTGTTTGAGAGCGAAAACAGAATAACCGTTTCATCACGCACAAAGAGCATACGCCTCTTGAATACCTCTGTTAAGCTTGATTACAAAACAGGGGATACATCATCACGTAAGGTTGAGTTGAATCTTGTTAATGAGGGTTTTGAAATCGCCGAAAGCCTTACCGGTGTACTACCCGAAATTTATGCAATTATAAACTCATCTCCTGTGAGTATTCGTTCTAAGGGATTCACATGGAAGTTTGAAAAATCGGCCGAGGGCTTCAACATTACCATTTATCCGGAATCAACTCTTGCAGAATCCCTTGTGTCATCAACATTGAAGATAGTTATTCCATCCTCTGCATTCAAGGGCGAAACAGAGAGCGTGGAAGTTCTTGATATAAGTCAAGATCAGAACCTTGTAATTTACCCCTCAGCCTCAGTAATCGGCTCTCTTAAGGCTGTTCAAAATGTTGATGTTTCGGAAATGAAAACAGCATATAGTTTGACTCTTACATCCAACACCCCATTGAGCAAACAAACGATAGGAGAGGATGGGTATGATGTAACGCCATATATCATATTGGCAGACGGACGTACATTGACAGAAATCGGTTCAACGTTCAATGCAAAGCTTTATACTACGTCTAATGATTATGAGGGCAATATCAAGCTTGAAGGTGTCATTCCGTCAGAGCTTTCTCTTTCAAATTTACGCTTCTCATTTAAGGCTGATATTTTCTCAGGCTTTGAAAATGACGAAACATTAATTGATACTTCCTCAAGCGCTTCTTTGGAAGTTCTTCAATCAGTCAAACTGACCTTTGTTCCATCATCAGAAAGTCAGGATAAGGGTAAGCTTTCAAAGGTCATTCTGTCCGAAAGCGAATACTTTAAAGAACGCACGCTTGTTATTCCCACAGAGGGAGAGAGAAAAGCCGAGGTGTATTTCCCATACTCCCAAGCCCTTAAATTCTCACTTGAATTTGAAGAGCTATATTCATTGGATTTACTCTCTCCGTTCACTCCTGTTGACGTAGTAACAATATTGTCGGCAGGCGAGCGCCGTTTTGAGATTTCCAGCGACAAAATGACCCAAGACAGGGAAATAACAGTTGCTTCAGCATTCAAAAATGTAACAATAGAAAATACTTCGTTGGATTTAACCTATTCTGTAGGGGATACACCTGCATCCGAAAAAGTATTTACCCTTTTATCAACAGGTTATATCACTTCATCATCACTTACGGGAATTGTACCTTCCGTAACAGTGAAGAGGAACAATGAAGATGTATCGGTTACTTCATTGCTGGTTGGTGGCAAAGGATTTAATGTCAATTTGCAAAAACGTATTGACAATATAGAAGGCTTTATACTTACGCTTTCGCCAAAGGATACAATAACCTCATCGTTCAGTATGTCCGATATAAGCATAACAATACCAAAAGCTGCATTTGTAAACGCCGAGAATGATATCAAAGTGGTGCTTACGGAGGCACAGAAGTTTGTTATATATCCTACATTCAGTGCAGAACAAGATATTATAGCCGTAAAGGGAATAGGGGAAGATCTTGCAGCCTCATCACGAACGTTTGTTCTTTCATCGCCTTCTGTTTGGAGCGATATTAAGGTTGGAGCTGATGAGAACAACGGTATTGATATTACAGACAGAGTTCTTATAAACGAACAAAGCATAAGCGCTTATAATCTTTCGGCTTACATATCGTTTATTACGGGTTCTAACACCAAAACGCGCACTGCGGTAACAATAAAGGGTGAGCCCTCATCACAGCTTGTAACAAGCAATGTTTCTTTCAGTATCGACTCATCGTTCTTTGCAGGGTTTGAAAACACCTCCCACGATGTTAAAAAGAGCTCTACATCAACCCTTACTATTAACGACAGCGTTGTATTTACTGTTCAGGCATCAGCAGAAACTCAGGGAACAACCGACAATCTTTTATCCGTAGTCGTTGCTGCAACCGATAACATAAAGCAAAGAACCTTGGATATTGCCGATAGTGAAAACAAGACAATCAGTATTAATGTTGAAAAAGACAAGCCGGTTGTATTTAAACCTTCATTTGTCGAGGGCTATGCGCTTGATAATACCGTTCCGTTTATGCCCTCTGACGTTGCCACATCAGAAACAGGCTATGTGGTTCCTTCATCATTGCTTGCTGCCGATTGTATGCTTGTTATAAAAACAATACAGCGTGAAGTGTTTGTAGAGTCCCCATTAAATATTGTGTTCAACGTAGGGGATGATTCGCTTGTAAAACAACAGATTCCTCTTGTTGTAAAAGGATATGTAGTAAAAGATGAATTACCCTCATCTGTAGCTCCTGAGGTTTATGTTACTATCCTTAACGAGGAAACAAAAAGCATTATTTCAAGCACTGTGGTAGGAGGCAGGGGATTTAATGCAGTGCTTAAGAAAGGAGAAGGCGATAATACTCTTGTTGTTGAACTTTCACCCAAACAAAAATTAACCTCCTCATATAAGATTTCTACAATAAGTATCAGTTTGCCATCCGTTGTATTCAAAAATGAAGAGCAAAAGGTCAGTGTTACAGGGGAGAATATAAACAATGCACGCTTTGTTGTTTATCCTTCTACCTCAACAAGTTCTGCAGTTAAGCTCATTCAAAATGTTGATTCTGCTGATTTGTCAACATCCCCTGTGATAAAGGTTCAATCGGATACAAAATGGAATGCCGTAGTTATACCCGAGGAGGGTTTGGATGTAAGCGATAAAGTGCTTTTAGGCGATGGACTAAAGTCGATTAGTGAATATGGTGATAGCCTTAGCGCAATTCTTAGTATAGACCCTGCTGTTGTAGACGGCAAAACTGCGCTTATCAAGATTAATGGAACGCCTACAGCTTCCACAAACGAATTAGCTGAAACATTAACCATTCGCTTAGCAGCCGGTCTTTTTGAGGGCTTTGATAGCGATGATACCATAGTAAGGTGTTTATCTCAGAATGCTTCCGTTCTTATAGATAAAAGCACAATGGTAACATTTAGGGCTGACAGCACTTCAGATGCTACAAACCGTCTTAGGAGCGTGGGTATCAGTGCAGACGGCATTGTGGAAAAAACGCTTAATTTAGAAAACTTAAGCGTATCTCTTTATGTAAAAAACAATAAAAATGTCAACTTCTCACTTGAATTTGAAGAGGGATATTCAGCATCTCCTGCTCCGTTTGCACTCTCTGAAGCAAGCGTTGTCAATTCAGGGGATCTAAAGTATCCGTACAGGACATCTCCGGTCGGAAAAGACAATATTACCGTAACCGTCACATCAATAAAAAAAGAAGTTGTTGTTTCTCAAAGCACACCTGCCGAATTAGCTTTCAGAGCAGCCGAATCAACGATAAGCGATGTTAAAAACATACTCGTAAGTGTAAACGGATATAAGCTTAAGGACGACATTACGGGAATTGAACCGCTTGTCTATGCTTCTGTAAACGGTGCTGATGTGCTTTTAACCTCCGAGGAGCTTTGCGGAGTAGGATTTAACACAAGTATGCAAAAGCGTACGGACGGAACAGTTGGGTTGACCTTTAAGATATCGCCTAAGAAAAAGATCGTTTCATACCTTGAACGCTCAAGTATAAGAATTGTAGTTCCTTCATCGGCATTTGTCGGTGAAAGCGAAGATGTTACCGTTTTAGGGCTTGAAAACACGTATATAGTTGCTTATCCGTCAGTTTCAGCTTCTCTTACGGCAACCTTTGTTCAGAACGTAGTTACTTCTTCCTTGAACAACGCTCCGTTTGTTACTCTCAAATCGGATGCCGTTTGGAATATTCCTGAAAACGGAGTGGATGTTAAAGACATAATATCATTTGGAAATTCCCCAAGCACATTATTCTTTGAAGAGGGCGATTATTCTGCTCTTCTTGTTAAGGACGAAAGCGACGCATCCGGAAAGAGTGCGATTGTCAATTTCTCAGGAACTCCAAAAACAGCCCTGTCTGCAATCACCTCGCTCAAATATGCGTTTGATACATCATTCTTTGAGGGACAGTTCACAGATACATCTTCATCTTCTGCTGTAAGTGTATTTGTAACGGACAATTCATCTAAGGTCATTATTTATCCCTCATACAAGGTAACGTTCAAACTCAATTCTCAAAACGAGGACAGCGGAAAGCTTCAAAGCATAAGAATTCTTAAATCAGAAAATATTAAGGAAAGCGAAGTTCTGACCTTTGATACATCTCTCTCTGTTGCAGAAAGAGAAGTTTCCGTATATCTTCAAAAGTCAAAAGTTGCAAAAGCTCTGCTGACGTTTGAGGACGGATATTCACTTTCTCCCTCAAACGCATATGAACCCACTCCGTCAATTACAATAACGGGATTGGGAACTGAAGGCAGTCCGATGACAATAGGAGATGGAGTACTCACAGCAGATACAGTAATTGTTGTTTCTTCAATAAAACGTGGTATTTATCTTACAAGCGTAAATCCTTCTATTGAACAGGGCAAGAGTATTGAATACCGCATTGGCGATAACACAGCAAAGACATATGAATTTAATATCAAAATGGACGGCTATCAGAAGAATGCAAATCCAATTGGAAATGCACGCGTAATGATAAGGCGTTCTAACGGAGAACTTGTTGATATCACAAGCACGGAAATCGGCGGAACCGGATTCATGGTCAGCACATCCTTAACAAGTGCAACTTATGACTTTATCGTAACGATACGACCTACTGCCTCCCTTACAGCGTCATTAAGCGACGGAACTATAGTTATATACCTTCCGGCAACTTACATAAAGGATGCCGTCTCCGAAATAGAGGTTGTAGGAGGAGATGCTTTAAGATCGTTTAAGATCTATCCGTCTATCAACATTTCGGGGAATGTAAAACTTGTTAACAATATCCCAAGTGATATGTTACTCAAAGAACAGGAGCTTACTCTCACATCCCAAACGCCGTTTAACACAAATTACATAGCCACACACAGCGATGTTACTTCGCTTATCAGCGTAGGCTCAAATAAACTGTCAGATTACGGTGATGAACTCAGGGCTACAATGTCAGTTTCACCCGAGGATGCAAGCGGTAAAACTGCAAAAATTATAATATCGGGTACAAGCACCCTTGCTCTTACCTCCCCAGCTGCTCTTTCTGCAAGCTTCACACCATCATACTTTGAGGGCTTTACAGAAACAGATAGCTCATATATTAACGTTACATCCACATCAAGGTTAGAAATAAGTGAAAGCGTGCTTCTTACGTTCTCAAAGGGCGAAGGAGAAGAAAAGGGTAAAACAATTGGTGTAACAGTTCTCGGAACATCAACAATAAAAGAAAAGTATTATACTCTTTCATCCGTATCGTCAGTTTCAATGTATGTAGAAAAGGGTAATGCGCTCAGCTTTATTCCTGAGTATGGATATAGCTATTACATAGATTCTTCCTCTCCGTTCATAACCACTCCTGACATTACTATAGTTAAGGACGATAGCTCTCTGTACTCGTACAGAATTCCTATTAATGCCCTTTTACAGGATACTCAAATAACCATAAATACAATTAAACAATCAGTTCAGTTTGAAAGTATCAGTGCTCCCATGAGCTATAAAATAGGAGATGGAAACGATAAAAAAACAACCATTGTTTTAAAAGCAAACGGCCTTATAATCAAAAATGACATCAGTGGAATAAAACCTGTTGTAAGCGCTGTTGTAAACGGTCAGGAAAAGGATATTACCGATACGGTCGGAGGCAAAGGCTTTAAAGTTGAATTCACAAAACGAGAGGATGTTGATGGATTTAACCTTGTGTTGAGTCCGCTCTCAGCATTAAATGAGTCGCTTATTAAGTCACCTTTAAAAATAAATCTTCCCGTAACGCTTTTTGAAAATGCAACATCCGATTATGATGTTGAAAATATTGATTCGCAGTACATCATAATATATCCGTCAGCTAATGCTTCAGGCAGGGTTGAAGGGTATTTGAATCAAGAGATTGCACCGGTAACTTACGTTAGCATTTCATCAGAAACGCAGTGGAATCAGGACTATATAAATAACAACAGTGACATTACTTCTATTGTAAGCATAGGTAATGATAAAACTCCGCTTACAAATTATGGCAGCAGCCTTAAAGCAAGTATTGCCATAGACTCAGACAGCAGCGGTAAAACGGCAATAGTTACATTCTCAGGTGTGCCGGAAGTATATCTTAAAAGCGAAACGGTTATGAATTTTGCATTCTCGGCAATGTATTTCACAGGTTTTGATGACGATAGCGAAAGCATAACAACGCTCAGCAGCGTTATGTTTACAATAACCGATCCCGTTGGGGGACAGCTTCCGCCCATAACGGAATGATAATTATAAATACAGTCCTGTATTAAAGAAAAACAGTTTATTATACCCCTTGTAAAAAAGGGGTATAATATTTATAGAAATTACGGAGGATGTATGGCTCTTTCTAATAAACAAAAGTCTGAACTCGTTGCATTTGCAAATGAGATTAGAAAGGAAACCTTGTTATGCATTGCAAATTTGGGAGTAGGGCATATCGGAGGATCCTTGTCTATTGCGGATATTCTTGCATACCTATATGGCAAGGAAATGAAAATTGATCCCAAGAATCCTGCCTTTGATAAGCGAGATCAGCTTGTTTTATCCAAGGGACATTCGGGACCTGCTCTTTACGCAACGCTTGCTATCAAGGGCTTTTTCCCAAAGGAATGGCTTTTAACATTAAATCGCGGAGGAACAAATCTACCCTCACACTGCGACAGAACAAAAACACCGGGTATAGACATGACAACAGGATCCCTTGGTCAGGGTTTGTCCGCAGCAACGGGTATGGCCCTTGCCAATAAGTTCTTAAAAAAGCGTTCACGGGTGTTTGTAATAATAGGGGATGGTGAAACTCAGGAAGGTCAAAACTGGGAGGCTGCCATGAGCGCAGCAAAGTTCAAGCTCGGTAATCTGTTTGCGTTTACCGATAACAATAAAATGCAGATAGACGGAAAAACATCCGATGTATGTAAGGTGGAAGACTTACATGCAAAATGGACTGCATTCGGCTGGGATGTTTATAGGGTGAATGGACATAATTTCAATGCAATAGATAATGCTGTTCAACAGGCAAAAACCGTCAAATCAAAGCCCCATATGATAATTCTTGATACCATAAAAGGAAAGGGGGGCGGAAAGCGTTTTGAAAATCAGGTTTCATCGCATAATGCAAACCTTACTTTGGAAGAAGCAAACACTATAATAAAGGAGGTTCTCAATGCCTAATGAACTCAGAGCCGCTTATGCAAAAGCGCTTATAAACGAAGCTCGCATAAATGATAGAATAGTAGTATTGGAAGCGGACCTCATGGGGGCTTCGGGGACAAAAGCATTTAAAAATGAATTTCCCTCACGCCTTATAAACGTTGGGGTTGCCGAAGCTAATATGGTGGGTATGGCAGCAGGGCTGTCTATAAACGGATTTATACCATTTGCCGATACGTTTGGAACATTTGCTTCAAGAAGAGCCTTTGACCAGTTTTTTATATCAGGTGCATATGCTAAAACAAATATAAAGCTTGTTGGCACGGATCCCGGAGTGGGGGCTCAATACAACGGTGGAACACATATGCCGTTTGAGGATACGGGTATGATGCGCCTTGTTCCGGAACTCGTAATTGTAGAACCGTCAGACAGCGTTAGCGCAGGAGCATTTGTACATCTTCTTGCCGAGCATAAGGGCTGTACATATATGCGCTTACACCGTAAGGGACTTGATGATATTTACGATCAATCCGCTTCTTTTGCCATTGGTCAGGCAAAGGTTTTAAGAGAGGGGGATGAGGTTGTTATATTTGCATTCGGTGCAATTCCCGTACATGAGGCGCTAAAGGTGGCTGATATCCTTAAGGATAAGGGAATAAATATTACCGTTGTTGATCTGCTTACTATCAAACCGCTTGATGTGTCAACAGTGATTTCTTATGCGAAAAAAGCAAAGTACATATTCACTTCGGAGAACAATCAGATACAGGGTGGGGTGTATTCTCTTATTCTTGAAACGCTTAACGAGAACAATATATTCAAAAAGGTCAATCCAGTCGGTGTTCATGATAAATTCGGTCAGGTTGGAGATCTTGAATATCTCAAAAAAGCATACGGTATGGATAAGGACAGTATTGTAGAATACATCCTAAAAACAATTAATAAATAGTTAATATTAATCGAATTAATAAAAACTTAAAAAAACAAAAGCCGGTTTAACCCGGCTTTTGTTTTTGGATAACAATTATTTAACGCTCTTTATTATAGAGTCATAATCTTTGATATTATAGCTCTTTGCATATGGAACATCAAGTTTTCCGTTGTTTATCAGCTTGATAATTTCATCTCTCTTCGGATTGTTGTTTTGAAGATCAACACCCGTTATTTTCCAGTTGTTTATAACTTCCGGAGCAACAGGAGAATGCTCTTGAAAATATTTTACAATCAAATCACGGATTGAGCCTGATGACTCCCATTCTTTTTTAGCGCTTATCATGTTTTTACCTTTTAGGGCTGAAGAATATCTGTAGTTGTTTACGGCAAGCGTTAATACATCATCGTCTTTCAACTCTCTTCCCTTGAATATAACGTTTTTAATTCTCTTACCCTTAGGTTCAGAAAGGTCTATCTCGTAGTCAACGCCAAGGAACATATCATAAAGATATCCGGGGTACTCAGGATCAAATGATATATTGATATCACCCTCTACCCATTGGTTATAGCATTCTGCCGACCATTCCATATAATTCTTGAGTTCCTTACCTGTTACTTTTACCCTGTACAGAGTGTTGTCAAATTTATATATGTCAAATATGTTGCCGTAATTGATGTTTCCCTCAGGCAGATCGGATGTGTCTTTGAACAGGGCAGCTGCGGATACGTCTGCATTCGCTGCTTCTTTTTGAATCTTGTTAATAAGGGTCATAACGGCAGTCGGGCGAATTTTACCCTCAGGAATGTCACGAATTTCATTTTCCGGCTGGAATCGAGCCGTTGTTGTTCCAAGTGATGCCCCGCCTGATACAGAGCCGTCAGAGCCTGTGCCTTGGATGTATGCTATTGTGTCATTATGGGCTTTTTTGATAGACGGGATAGATCTTAAAAAATCGTTTACCTCCTGTGTGTTCATATCTATAACACTTACTTCTGAGGCTATAACCTTGTTGTTGTCATCAAGAGTTAAATCAAATTTAACTATTTCTCTTGCGTTGTTCTTTACCCCTCCCACAAGAGTTTTTCCAACTTTTTTACTTACCCTAACGTGCATATGAGCAACCTGCAATATATCCACTTCAGGATTGTCCTCTATTATTTTTAATCCCGAATCGGAGCCGTTTTCTTCATCAAACTCTGCATATTCTCCCATATGTGCCTGAACAATGATAATATCGGCCTTGTCGCCTATCAGCTTAATCTCGCGTTTAACAGCTTCGTTAGCAGGTTCAAATATGGTGTCCTCAATGCCTTCTTTGCCGCCGTCCCACAGCGGAACGTCCGGAGTAACAACACCGATAATTGCAACTTTAACCCCATCGCGATTGAGTATGACATGACCTCGTCCCGTAATGTAATTGCCTTTTTTATCCTTTACGTTTGCAGCAAGAACAGGGAAGTTAGCCTGTCCCATGATTTTTTTCATTGTATTAATTCCCCAGTTGAATTCGTGGTTTCCAAGCGTAAAGGCGTCGTATTTCAATGCATTGAGAGCCGTCATCATAGGATGAGGCAGATCCGGATTTTTATTGAAAAGATCATCCGACATTATAGTTCCCTGAATGGCATCCCCTGCATCAATTAAAAACAAGTGGGGGTTCTTTTCCCTTTCTTTATTGATATAGGATGTCAGGCGAACCATACCGTTATTCGTTGTTTCCTTGCCATCCTCATACGAAAATCCCCATATGTTTGCGTGAATATCCGATGTTCCTAACACAACAAGATGATATGGCTTTCCTTTCTCGCGTAAAGATGTTTCGTTTGAGTATGTTATTTCGGTTTCAATATTCTGTGATTGCTTTGGCGTTGCACATGATACAATCAAGCCTATTGAAATAAACACTATACATAAAACAGTTAAGAATCTATGTTTTTCCATTTAGTCCTCCATTATAATAAATTATATCATACCTAAAACCTTTAATTGACTATAAAGCTCGGAGCGCTTATTATTAAAATATCTGAATCATTAAGGAAGTTTTTGTATGAAATTTAGTGTTGGTGGAATGAGCTGTGCATCATGTGCATCAAATGTGGACAAAACTGTACGATCGCTTAAAAATGTAGAAGATTGCTCTGTAAACCTTCTTACGGGCATGCTTATTATCAGCGGAAATCCTGATGAAAATGAGGTGATTAATGCCGTTCAAAAATTGGGGTTTACAATAAATAGGGTAAGCGAAACAAACAGTGAAAACAGCAGCAATAATGTTGAAACAAGGGATAAGGTAAGCAAAAAAAACACAGATACATCACCTTATTCAAAGGATGTTGTTGTATTAATAAAAAGACTTGTTTTTTCATTTATATTCTGGGTTCCTCTTATGTATTACTCCATGGTTCACATGCTTTTCAATTTGAGCCTTGGATCATTCTTTCAAAACAATCCAATTGCCGTTGGTCTTTTACAGTGCATCCTATGCCTTATGATAATTATCATAAATAAGGAAGTTATTACACACGGAGTTTCTGCTGTTTTTCGCCGAATACCAAACATGGACACTCTTGTTGCCTTAGGTGTTATAACATCCTTTGTATACAGTCTTTGTATGCTTTTTTCTATGACAGCAGTCCCCGAAGAGCAAAGAATGCACATTATGATGAATAATCTGTATTTTGAAGGTTCCGGAACCATTCTTCTTTTGATAAGTATCGGAAGGCTCCTTGACGCCGTTTCAAAGGGGAAAACAACCTCTGCACTCAATGATTTGAAAAAATTATACAGCCAAACCGTTACGATTATTCAAAACGGAGATGAAAAAACTATAAGCATCAGCAGTGCAAAAGTAGGGGATATGTTCATAGTTCGCCCCGGTGAAAGCATTCCGTTAGACGGAGTAATCATGTCGGGAAGTGCTGCCGTAAACGAAGCCTCTCTAACGGGCGAAAGCGTTCCCAAGGACAAAAAAGAGGGGGATGAAATATACCAAGGCACAATACTTGTAGATGGTTGTATTGTTTGTCAGGCGACAAAAATAGGCAGTGATACTGCGCTTGCCAAAATTATCAATATGGTTGAAAATGCCTCATCAACATCAATACCGATAGCAAAAACCGTTGATAAGGTTGCAAGGGTGTTCATACCATCTGTAATAATTATAGCTTTTATAACGTTTATCGGACAGATGATACTAAACGCCTCCCTTTCCTATGCCATTGTAAGAGCAGTTTCTGTTTTAGTGGTAAGCTGCCCGTGCGCCTTAGGACTTGCAACTCCTCTTGCCATTATGGTTTCAACAGGCAGAGCTGCAAAAAAAGGAATATTGTTTAAAAACGCAGCAGTCATTGAAAATGCATGTAAGGTAAAAACAATAGTTCTTGATAAAACAGGCACAATAACAAAGGGCGAAATGATAGTATCTGACATTCTGCCTTACAACAGCGAAGAATATAATGATTTTGTAAAATATGCCTATTCTTTGGAATACAACAGCAAGCACCCGATCTCCGTTGCCATTGTTAACAAATTCAAACAGCTTGATGTAAAAACAGTTGGTGTTTCCGACTTTTATACGCTTGCGGGTAAGGGCGTTGCAGGGTTCATAAACAACGAAGAGATAGTTGCGGGTAATGTTGAGTTCATCTCTGAAAAGATCTCCGTTCCCGCCTATATAATGACAGAAGCACAAAAGCTTAAAAACGAGGGAAAGACTGTTGTAATGTTCGCTTATAAAAAAGCGTATTTTGGTATGATTGCCCTGTATGACGAAATTAGAAGCGAAAGCATAAAAGCAATAGAAAATCTCAAAAAAATGGGAATCAAGATTGTAATGCTTACGGGCGATAACGAACAGGCTGCCGCTCGTATTGCCTCAATTACAAAAGTTGACAAGACTATATCACAGCTTCTTCCGCATCAAAAGGCAGAAATTGTTAAATCGCTTGCCAAAGAAGGTCCTGTTATGATGGTCGGAGACGGAATAAACGATGCCGTTGCATTAGAAAGCGCAACCATTGGCGTGGCTATAAAAAGCGGTTCAAGCCTTGCCGTTAATTCATCAGACGTTGTGTTAATGAATAGTTCTCTTATGTCGCTTGAACAGTTAATTTCAATCTCACGTCGCACTCTGAGAAGAATTAAACAAAACCTGTTTTGGGCGTTTTTATACAACATAATATGTATTCCGCTTGCCGCCGGTATATTCGCCCCCGTTGTCGCTCTGTCGCCCGAACTGTCCGCTTTGGGGATGGGGCTGTCGTCCGTCATCGTCTCACTCAACTCCCTCCGCTGATAAATCCTTGAATCATTGGCGACTTTGACGAATAATAGGCAGCATTAACTTTGTCGCAGGGGGGATAAAGCAGAGTCACATACACAAAGTATGCTCCTCTTTGCTTTACTACCACTGCTCCGCGTTTCTGCTACCTCTATTCGTCAAAGGGGTTTTTGGTGTAAATAGAAATAGGTTTTATAAAAAACTCTCGCTCGAATCTTCTGCGGATTTGGTTTGAGGTGTAAATATTACTATTGTTTGATTTGACGAATTTCTCGGATTTGGGATTAAGGAGTTGTCGCTCCCGAACACGTCAACCAACTCAAAAAATAATCCGACGGAGATTCGAGTGAGAGTTGCGAACTTGAAGCCTGCAAGCAAGCGAAGATTGTACTTTGTGTACTATCAAGCGCTTGCAGTCTGAGTTCGCAAATATCGCCGAAGATTCAAGGATTCCAATCCGCAGAATGCTTGGAGGATTTTCCGCTCCCTGAGCACCAAAATATCCGCAAGGCTGTACTTTGTGTACTGCCTAAGGAATTTTGTGTGCGAAGGAGCGGAAAAGACCCAATGATTCTGCGGATTAAGACATTAATTTGACGAATAAAACTACTTAGTATAGTATGAAACAAAAGGAAAAAGATAATAGTGACATGCAAAAGATAGATTCAACAACATCATCATTTGAGTCTTTTATAACAAGGGAATGTGTGTATGTTGATAAAACAATGTACCTATACAAACTTCTTACAAGCGGATCAAGATATTTCTTTCTTTCACGGCCACGCCGTTTTGGTAAAAGCCTAACGCTGAGCACGTTAAAAGCGATATTTGAAGGGAGAAAAGAACTGTTTGACGGCTTGTATATTGGGCAAACGGATTATGAATTTAAAAAACATCCTGTTATCCACATAGATTTTGCAACTCTTGAATTGAGAAATGCAGATCTTTTGGAAGAAACGTTGTTGTGGCAACTTTTGAGTATAGCAGACAAATATAATATCTCGATAGAAAATAAGAACCAGATGAAACCTGTTTTCAAAGAGTTACTTGGGAAACTGTATGAACAACACGGTCCTGTTGTAGTTCTTATAGAC
>JAQYLW010000007.1 GCA_028719825.1 Spirochaetales bacterium
TATCATTGCAAAGCCTTTTCCTATCTTCCAATCGGGATCTTTGCTCTTTGACTTTTGACCCCATTTAATCATACTTGCACCCTGTTCAATAGACTCCCTAAGACCACATGAACCCACAGGTACTACATTTCCTTCACGACCTTCACCAAGACCTTTAAGGATTTCAAGCATATAGCCTTCTTCTACATGATTTTTTATTGCCATATCCTTGTAATCTACGCCGAGTTTATCGGCAAGCTCAGCCATAGCCATCATAATTCCGAAATTGCCTTTAGGAGTTCCGTATCCCTGATATGCTCCTGCAGGAGGAGTGTTGGTATAATAGACCTTAAGGTCGTATTTCATATTGTCACATTTGAACAAAGGCAGTGTTTTTGAACATGAGTTCATAGGTACTGTAAGACAGTGGTTTCCGTAAGGACCGGTATTTGCTCTTACTTCAAGGTATATACCGGTTATTGTTCCATCCTTTTTACCGGACATTTTGACCCTTACACGCATTGGGTGTCTTGTTGAGTTAGCTATAAACTCCTCTTCTCGTGTATTATGGCAAAACACCGGTTTGCCTGTAACATATGCCGCATATCCTGTCAGATCCTCTATAAGGATATCCTGCTTAGAGCCGTATCCGCCGCCTACGCGCGTTTTAATAACGTGTATCTTGTTTTCGCTAAGACCGGTTACCCAACCTACGATTCTTCTTACGTGATAAGGCACCTGAGTTGAAGCATATACAACAAGTCTATCGCCATCCATCTTTGCAAAACAAACGTGTGTTTCAAGAGGTGTGTGCTGTATCTGACTTGTTTGATAAGTTCTGTCAACTATTGCATCCGCCTCGGCAAAAGCTTTTTCAACATCGCCTATTTCACCTTTATTGGATGCCGCAATGTTTTTGTGAATATCGGCATGGAGTGGGAATTGATATATAACTTTACCCTCTCTGGGATCGCCTGCAAGCTTGTTGTATTCTTCAAGATCGGCAGGAGCTCCTGCACGATATTCAACAATACCGTTATGAACAAGCGGAGCGCCTTCTGCCATGGCTTCTTCAACGGTAAATACCGCAGGAAGAACTTCATAATCAACCTTGATTAGTTTTATAGCCTCTTTTGCGTGCTCCTCTGTATCTGCAATTACTGCAGCTACTCTGTCACCAACGTGGCGAACCTTGAGGTTGAACAGCCTTCTGTCGTGTGGGGACGGCTCAGGATTACCCTGTCCTGCCTGCATGTAGTGAGTTTCGGGAGTATTATACGCTGTAAGTATTTCCACAACGCCCGGAACTTTCTTAGCCTTTGATACATCAATGCTGTTAATGTAAGCAGAGGCATGGGGCGAGCGGAGAACAACCATATGATAGGCATTTTCCGGAACATAATCCTCCACAAATGCGCTTGCACCGCTTACAAGTGTCGGAGCATCTATTTTTGACATGGGTTTTCCGACAACTTCAAGATTATCCCTGTATGAAGGGGAAGGAGAAGTTTTGTACTTTCCGTACTTCATCTTTTCCTCGGCAAGTTTTACGGCAAGATAATAATGCTCATAACCTGCATCCCTTATAAACACACCTGATAATGCTTCTTTTATCTCCTCTCGCGAAGGATGGGGATTATTCTCTAAAAGCCATGTTAAAAGCAGCGCTGTAGCAGGAGAGTTGTATGCGCTTTGAACAACGCCTGAATCAATTAATGCCTGCTGTACAATGGACAGATTATATGGGGTTCCGAGCGAATCTGGAGTTACAACCTCACATCCGTCACAAAGCAATGCCGGTTTAAGATTGGAATAAATAGGAATGCCGTTCAGCAAAACAGTATCACTTCCGCAGAAGCCTTCCCTATCGTCACTGTCTCTTACGGCTTTGTGTCCATCCTGTACAAGAATATCCCTAAGCGTTGTATCCGCAGCCACGTTAAATTCTTTTTCTATTCCGTTTACCGTAACTGTTATACACGTTTTTTTCTCTAAAACATCTCTCACGCTGCACCTCCTGCTTTTTTAATGTTTTCCCGAATGACTCTGTCTATCTCCTCGCAAATAATGTATCTCTTGTACTCTTTTGACCCGTACAAGTCATCCGATTTAATCATAAGATGACTGGCTGCCATCTCGGCTATGTTCTTTATATCCTCATCAAGGCTGTCCGGTTTGATATAACCGTGTTCACCATGATAAGAGCCATTAATCCATAATGATACATATCTTTCATCATCATCCGACTCTACGGAAATAAACACGTTGCCGCATCCCTTTACAGAAAGTGCAACCTCTATACACCCGTCATCATCAAGAAAACAGGATGTTGTAACTAATGCGTGGCTTGCTGCCGTATTGGCAATACGCGAACTGACAACATCTATATCTGACGGAATGATTATTTCCTTGATTATAAGCTTTTTAAAGAATCCGCCTTCGTTTTTGAACATCGAAGCATCGTGAAGTCCGACAAGCTCTTTTTTACCGGCAAACGAAAGGGTTGCATGCATTGTTGACAAAACCGCAATCAGATACGAATCATCTCTATATGAGGCTATATTACCTCCTATCGTTGCCATGTTTCTTTTTTGTAAAGAAGAATTGTATAAAAGCGCTTCTTTTAAACATTGAGGGATAATCGGAGATTTAATCAAATCAGTAAACGTGCACATTGCACCTATGAATATACACCCGCCCTCTTCTCTTATAGTATTAAGACGACAGTTCTGCAATGACACATACTCTGTATCATGAACAAAACTGTTAAGTCGGCTAATCTCGGTTCCTCCTGCGTATGGAGTGTACCCTTTTTCAACAAGACGAACAGCGTCGTCAAGATTTTTTGCCACTACTAATTCCTTAATCACAAAACACCTCCGTTATATTCCTGCTTTTTTATAAAGTCTTTGAGCACATTCATTTTGTTTTTTAACAAGGTATTCCTCGTCAAATCCAACAAGGCGATAAGAGTCAACCGCAAGTTTACCGTTTACTATGGTATATTTTGCGTTCTTAGGCGTGCAGAACAAGAGAGCGGCAACTTTATCACTCTGAGCACCGCTGTAGTCTATATCCTTAGATACATCAAATATCGCAATATCCGCCGCCCAGCCTTCTTCTATTCGTCCAACCTTTTCAAAACCCAGCATATTGGCACCGTTTTCACATGCCATTTTGAACACATCCCGTGCGGTAAGTCCGCAAGAACCATACTTTATTCTGGCAAGGTACAGTGCCGTGCGAGCCTCAAGAAGCATGTTTGAAGAATCGTTGGATGCACTTCCGTCAACGGCAAGTCCCACGTTTATGCCCTTATCTATCATTTCTTTTGTTCTGCATATGCCTGAGCCAAGCCTCATGTTAGACGACGGACAATGTGCAATATGACAGCCGTTTTTCCTTAATATCTCAAGTTCCTCGTCATTAAACCATATGCCGTGTGCATAAAACACGTCGCTGCCGATAAGCTCACACTGCTGCATAAGCTCAAC
>JAQYLW010000008.1 GCA_028719825.1 Spirochaetales bacterium
AACACAACATACGGAGCTTTATTTATATTTTTCTTTACTTCTATGTTTTTTGCTCCAAGTTCAAAAAGTGATATTCTGAATGCTTTTGAAACTGCCTCTTTTACGGCAAAAACACCGGCTAAACTTTCATAATCACTTTTATTCATATCGGGCTTTAAATATGTCTCTTTTTCCCATGGCGATAGAAATTTCTCCATCCCTCCATCAGAAAGATGCGCAATTCTTGATATGCAAACTATATCGGAGCCAACTCCAAGTATCATATCTTTCAACTCTCCTTGGCAAATCCGACTCTTACCGTAAGCGGCTTTGGCGAAATATCTATTACTCCTTTTTTTACAATACCAGTATTATATGTAATCTTGACCGGAGCTATATGAACTCCCTCTGTTTTTACAAACGAAAAATCTATAACGGCCTCAATTAACGTTGGATCAATCAAGTGCTTGATGCTGTTGTCTGCATGTATTTCAACACCCACATGTGAAGGCACATTACTGTAAGGCACATAGCCCTCAGGCAGAATAACACGTGCAGGAATCTGAATTTCACGTGGATTGTTTATAATATAATAGCCCAAAACATACACAATGCCGGCAAGAAGAAGGGAAATCACCTTAATATGCCAGTTTTTCAGAAAACGTTTAAGAATGCTGCGAAGGGGAATTTTGTTCATTTAGGCCCCCATGGATCCGCATCGGAATCAGATATTGTAAACGACGGCATATCCTCATTGGAGAACATCATATATTGTTTGATCGCCCTTACACATTGTTCCCTTGTAAGATCGTACATAATTTCCCCGTTAAAACATACCGATACTTTTTGAGTTTCCTCGCTTACAACTATTATCAAGGCATCGCTCACTTCACTCAAACCAAGAGCTGCCCTATGTCGAGTTCCGAATGTTTTACGAATATTTGTCTGTTCCGAAAGCGTAAGGTAACAAGCTGCCGCTTCTATTTTGCTACCTCTTATCACAATTGCCCCGTCATGGAACGGCGTATCGTGATCAAAAATGGTGAGTATCATATTGCTTGAAAGGTTGGCGTCTATTTTTGTACCCGAATCAATGACCTTTTGCAATTCCATATTGCGTGGCAACACTATAAGCGCTCCGCGTTTCATTTCGGCAAGAGCATAGGCGGCATCCATTATCATATCTATATTATCCGACGATATATGACTGCCGTTTTTGTACTTATGAGTTCTGTTTATCGATACTGTTGTCAGACCGTGTTTTATCTCGTCCCTGTATATAACAAGAATGGCTATGATTATGGGAGTAAATAGCAGCTGAGCAAAGTATTTAATCACCTCAAGGCGCAAAATGGACATTATAAACATCAACACAAAAAGAATGCTCAGAATTTTAATCACAGCGAATGCAGGCGTTGGCGATGTTATTATATAAAGCTTATAGAAAAAATACGCCAAAATTAAAATCTGTATCAATGCTTTAATTACATCAAAAAACGAAACTCCCATTCAGAACTTCATTTCCTCCACAACTCTTTTGGATATACGCCATTACTAATTAGTTTATTTATCTCATCGTGCACCTTTGCCTTATCAGACGGATATGTCATACCAAACCATGATTCATTAGTATTCAACACCCTAACCCTTCCTGTTCCGTCCTTAAGCATTTTACCTACAAAATTAGGTAAAAGGCATTCTGCTTTGGGATCCGCGGCATGCTGCGATAAAAATTCAGACCAATAATTTTCCATATGACCGAGTGCATCCGTATTGAATCCGAAAAAGTTCATGGAAGCCGTTTCTTCTCCCGTAAGTTCGATATTTTCTCCGCTTTCCGTAACCGCATCCACAACGGCGCTGTTTCTTCTGATAATTTTGTAGGTTTCTTCAAGAGCGGTTAAATAATCCCCATCTGTTTTACACACCCCTCTTGTAACCGTACCGTTGTCCGATAATGTATTTTTTAAATAGTACCCAACAAGTGCATTTTCATTGCTTTTGGAAAAATGTCCGGTGATTAGTTCATATGCAGACCGACCGTAAAAGTCGTCGCTGTTCAGTGTTGCAAATTTGGTATCAAGGAGCTTTGAAGCAGAAAGCACACATTGAATTGTTCCCCAAGGTTTTGTACGTCCCTCTGCATATGTAAGGTAAGAGGACGGAATAAATCCGGTTTTTTCCTGAAACACATACTCTGCATCTGCATTACGTGCAATTCTGTCAAACAGTCGCTCCCTGAAATCTTTTTCTATATCACGCCTGATAACAAATACAATCTTTCCGAAATTTGCTTTAAGCGCATCGTAAATTCCAAAATCCAACAGTACGCATCCGTTGTCGGTGATGGGATCGATTTGTTTAATTCCGCCATAGCGAGAACCCATACCTGCGGCCATAACCAAAAGAATTGGTTTCTTTTCATTTGATAAATTGCTCATACGCATTCTCCATGTGATGTATTTGTTCTTACTATATTATACTTACTATTTTTTATTTTATTCAATTTTAGAAAGAGAATAATGCGCTGTTATTTCAATATCAAACTTGTTATGTACTTGACGGCTCCGGATTACCCTGCTCCGGATTACTTGGCTCTTCCGGCTTAAACTCCTCCGGATTATCCGGATGCCAAGAATAATTTACTGTGCTACCGTCTTTTGTAGTTGTCATTGTATAACTGCCATCCGCTCTTTTTGCACTTTGGATAATTGTTTGAACATCACTAGTCATTGATGAATCTTTATAATCTATCATAAACGGTACTAAATCATACGGGTAACTTTGAAATGTAGTAGAAGGCATTCCACACATTTCAATTTCAGGGCGGAATAAAATGAACATCTCAGCAGGGATTGACGAATCAAGAGTTTTTACTCCATATTCTAAAATATCTGCATTTACTTTATTTCTTTCTTCATTAAATACTTCTCCAGGATGCCCTTTATAAAAAAATGCATAATCCGCATCGGGATTCCATATTTGTTTTGTATAGTTAATCATAAACAGGGCATAGTCTCTCATATTAGATATATCACCTCTGTTACCTATGAAAATCATAATCTTTTTACCTTCCGCATCCGCCTTATCTATTTCTTCAAGATTTAGCTTGTAGAGTTTCTTAAGTTTTTCAAGCTTGGCAGTACCCGTTATTTTTTTTGCAATATCGCCATACATATTAACTTCAATAAGATTCTTACCGTTTTCTTCAATCAAGAAAATGCTACGGGCTAATTCGCTGTCACCAAAAGTGTCCTTACTTTTCCTGTTCACTATCCATCGTGCATTAAGGCTATTGTCAGTTACCATTGCGGTAATCAAACCGTATTCAGATTTGTTTCCGTCTTTGGGATAAACACCCCTTATATCACCAAGATATGAAGTATCTCCCTTTGTTGCCTTTTCTTTTGATGCAATCCAAACTTTTTTGTATTCTCCGTATCTGACCATTGAAGGAGCGGAAGGATCTTCATTATACCCGAACAGGTCTGTAAACCATGCATATGTACCGGTTCCGTCTGAAAAAAATGTAACATCAAACTGGTCTTCCGGTATATTGTTTTCATATGCAAGTTGAAGCAAAAATCTTGTGGTAAAATCATTGAAATAAAAATGGAATTTAGACTTTGGATTTAAACGATAAAGATATCCGACGTAACTCTGCATTTCAGGAATCAGGAAATGATCAAAATAGCTCAGCCATTCAATCCCCGAATCGTTGGTTGAAAGTTTTTGAATATCTGAAAACGGATTGGGAAACATGTTAGGATACAAATTATTCCAATCATATGATTTAGGTCTGTTGAATGCCAGAATGGACGGCAATTTATTGTTAAACGGAGCCTTGTCGCACTCTGTAGTCATTAAAAGCGTAAAATATGTTTGAGGCAGTGTGAATGCCAGCAAACCGATATTATATTCATCGGATGTAAGAACAACATCCACAAGCTGTGTGCGTAAGCATTTACCGTTCTTATAGTACATAACTGTAACCTCATGCTTACCAAAATAGTTAAAATCATATTTTACTTTGCCGTCGTCATTAATTTCCAAAGCACTGTATGTATTCTTACTCAACTGCACCGGGCGATTAAAATCATCCGTCATTATTGCGGTAATCTCAACCTTATCTATTGCATTTTGACTGATATATTCTTTATCAAGTTGTATTTCACTGACGGTAAGCTGTTCAAGTTCTTCATCCGTAGCAGTGCTAGGGAGAACAGTCTTGTTGTTTGAAACGGTGTCAATTCCGTTTCTTAGTGATATTCCGCATCCCGTTAATGCTGTAATTATTAACAAAAATAAAACAATAAGGGTATTTCGCTTGTTCATAAATCTCTCCTTGTAATCAGCTTATAATTAATATATGTATTTGGCGAATAAGCCGTATCTTAAAAAATGCTGCGTAAATGCAATTTCGCTTGCCGTTTTGTCATAAAAAATAAGTATCGGCGTTTTATATTCAATATCAAATCCCAAGGAAACGTCGTCTTTCAACTTGTAATAAAACTCAACTCCGGCCATAACATCAAATGTATTGTAATCTTTTATTGATGACTTTGCGGCACTGAATCCCGGTCCGAGCTTTATTATAATTCCAAATTCGGAGGTCGGTTTTAAATCGGCAATCGCTTTTAATGAAAGCATAAAAATGTGATCGTTACCCAATCTGCCGAACATAACCGGATATCCGAATGTATACTCAAGTCCGAATATATTGTTTTTATCAAAAACGTTAGAACCCTGTACGCTCACAGCCACACCTTGAGCAGCAAGAGAACCCGAAGATGACAGTAAGATGTTATGACTTACACCCCCCCACAGTTCCGCTGAAGGCAAATGAAACGCTTGCAACCATAACAAATAAAAAAATCGATATGATAACTTTTTTCACATTTAACTCCAAAAAAATTGTGCTTTTTTAATTTTACCATATCTTAACGGATAATTATACATTTTGATGGATTTTTACATCATTTTGCCTAATTATCTCTTTTTACTATAATCATTATATGGATTATGTTGTTACATTCTTAGAAGGCTTGGTATCTTTTATATCTCCATGCATGCTGCCCCTTGTGCCAATTTATATAACCTATTTCAGCGCGGATGCATCAAACAAGAAAACCGTATTTTTAAAAACGCTTGCGTTTACCGCAGGACTTACAACGGTATTTTGTATTTTGGGTGTTTTTTCCGGAGCAATCGGAAAATTGTTTTCTCAGTATAGAAATGCACTCAATATAGTGTCAGGTGTTCTGATAATACTATTCGGTCTGTCATTTTTGGAAATAATACATCTTCCCTTTTTTAAACAAAAACACATCAATACACGTCCGACAAATATTTTTAAATCCTATGTGTTCGGAATGCTGTTTTCTATAAATCTTTCACCGTGTGTCGGAGTGTTTTTGGGATCTGCATTGACAATGGCAGGAAGCTCTGCTCATGCTCTTAAAGGCTTGGCGCTTCTTTTTACCTATTCAATGGGGCTTGGCATTCCGTTTATCATTTCAGGAATGCTTATACACAAGTTAGAAAGCCTTTTTTCATTTATCAAAAAAAGGTATCACATCATCAACAGAATAGCAGGAAACCTTTTGATTGTAATTGGGATTTTAATGTGCTTTGGTGTGTTTTCAAAAATGACAGTCACTATAAAACCGAACAACACAGTAAAATCCGAACAGACAGAACCTGTTGATAACAAAAAAGAACTTGAAGACGAAAACAAAATAACGATTGAGAAAAACTTTATGGTAAAAGATGCCAATAACCGTGATGTGTCCCTTTCAGATAAACTCGGCAAACCTGTTGTAGTAAATTTTTGGGCATCGTGGTGTCCGCCTTGCAGAGGAGAATTCCCTGCATTTGAAAAAGCATATAACGAACATAAAGAAAACATTGAGTTCATGATGGTAAATCTTACATTTACCGATATGGGGAATATTGACGACACTATAAATTTCATAAAGGAATCAGGCTATACCTTCCCCGTTTATTATGATACCGATTACACCACGCCTGAAGTTTTTAATATTAGGGGCATTCCGCACACAGTATTCTTCAACAGTGACGGAACGGTTTATAAAGAACATATAGGAGCACTTAACGAATACGCTCTTGGCAAATATCTGTCGGAACTTAAGTAAAATCGTTTAGAATTGTATTTAAAATTTCGTCATGCGTTCTTTCTACAACCATAGGAATTGAACGCATAAATGTGCGCTGACGTTTTGCATAATGCACCGTGTCACTGATAATGCGTTCTTTTATTTCATCTATACTCAATTCCGGTATAAAAAACTCCCTGTATCCTATGGCTTTCATGCTTTGCATTCCTTCATTTGCTCCGTCGTTTATTAAACATGACACTTCCTTCTCAAGCCCTATTGAGAACATCTTATCAACCCTATCTATAATACGTGTTTTTAAAACCGTGTTGTCGGTTTTGATAGCGTAAATATGTATTTCCAAATCATCTCTAACAACACTCGGAAGCGCAAATGAACTCACTCCCTTACCTGTTATTTCGATAATTTCAAGGGCCCTTGTAATACGCTGGCTGTCAAATTCGGAGATTTTATCAGCATATTGAGGATCGGCTTTTTGCAGCCGTTTATACAGTTCCCCCAATCCCAGTCTTTCTTTCTCGTTTTGGATTTTTTCTCTTATGCTGCTATCGGTAGGGGGTGTTTGACTCATACCGTATAAAAAGTTTTTGATATAGAAGTTTGTTCCACCCGATATTACGGGAATATTTGATCGACTGTTTATCTGTTCTACAAGAGCATTAGCACTGCTGACAAACTCACCTGCGGAATATACTTCATCAAATTGTTTTATATCTATTAAATGATGAGGAAATTTTTTCATCTCCTCTTTTGAAGGCTTGGCACTGCCTATATCAAGACGCCTATATATTTGAACGCTGTCTGCGCTTATAAGCTCTATCGGAAGGTAATCCGAAAGTTTTTGAATAATTTCGCTTTTGCCCGAAGCGGTTGCTCCGAGCAGAACTATAACGTGGTTTTTATTAATTGTTTGAAGATCCATCATCCTTGTAGCGGTATTCAACTTCACCATGATACACTTCATCAAGCGCTACCGATACAAGTGGGCGTCCGGAAAACTGTCTTTCTGCAATAGAATCGTCATCCGCAGCCAATGCGGCTGCATCTTTCATGGCAACCGTTGCAAGCTCATAAACGTTTTTGTCCGAATCAACCAATAAATCCAGTGGTATCTTTCTTTCTGCCATTTATGTCTCCTTAATCCTTTTTAATTTTATCGATATATTCCAAAACAATATCGGCAACCTGTTCTGCAGTTTTATCGTCTGTTTGAATTACCAAATCGGCAAAATCGTATTTTCCGCAGTCTATGCCGTATATGTTCAAATATCGATTGTAATTTTCTTCGTCCCTTTTGCGAGTTGTTTCTATCTGATATTCAAGCGATCCGCCTTCACGCTTCATAATTCTTTCCGCACGTGTTTTTTCGCTTGCTTCAAGATAGACTTTTACATCTGCTTCGGGAAGCATCCATATAGCCAGGCGCGATGCTAAAATGGCATTTTCGTTCTCCCTCGCCATAGATGCCTGTCGGGTATCCAATTCTTTATCTATATCACTGTTATACTTTGCTTTTTCAGACAATTCTTCAAGGCTCATGCCCTTTTCTTTTGCTAAATTTCTAAATGTGAAATTGACAAGCGGAAACCCTAATTTTTTTGAAAGCACCGTGCTTGTTGTTGTATTACCGCAACCTGACAAGCCTGAAATTGCTATTTTCACAATCAGGCTTTCTTGTTTTTAATGGTTGCGTTACATGTTTTACAAACTACCTGTTTGCTGTCCCCCTCACCAACTTCATAAAAAAGTTTAATGCCGGTTCTGCCACAGATAGGACATTTTCCTCTGCCTGAGGATACAAGTTCGCGCGTACCGCGACCTCGGTGTGTTTTTGCCATATTTTTCTCCAAAAAAGTTTTTATTTATGATACCTAATTCATTTTATTAAATCAATATTATATAATACGGAACATGAATAGCGTACGCGTATTTTGTGAGGGCGCATTTCAGACAAACACATATATTTGTTCTGTAAACAGCAAAAGTTTTGTTATCGATCCTGCTTTTATGCTTCAAAAAGACTGCGATGCGGCTATTTCCCAAATCAATTCCTGCTACTCTGTCCTTCTTACTCACAATCATCTTGATCATATAAGAGGGCTGAACTTTATTGAAGAAAACACCCCTGTTTACTTACACGAAACCGATTACGAAAACCTGACTCCCGATTATTTAAAACGTGCATATTTCGCATACGGAAGTCCGTTGTTCAAAAATGATAGTGAATTCAACTCATTTGTTCAGCACATTATGAATATGAAAAAACACATTATTCCGGTTAAGGACAAGGATTGTATCGAAAACACATTCACAGTTATGCACACACCGGGGCATACAAGCGGCTCTGTTTGTTTTTTAAAAAACGATATTTTATTCACGGGCGACACGATGTTTTATAACAGTTACGGCAGATACGATCTTGAAAGCGGATCTTATTCTGATCTTGCATTATCCTTAAAAAAACTATG
>JAQYLW010000009.1 GCA_028719825.1 Spirochaetales bacterium
CTGAACTCAGATACTCCAGATGCGAATGAAGCAAGAACGGAAAGAATAGGAACGGAATCTATCATATTATCAAGATCTACGCTTACAGGGCGTATTGAGAATCCCCTTTTTATAAAAATGCTATCGTCCCTCACTTCAACTTCTGCTCCGAACTCTTTTACAACATCAAGTATTTGCCTATCACCCTGCATAGAATTGACGTTTAAAGAGGATATGGCAATGCCTTTTTTAGAAAGAGCGCCTGCCACAACAAAAAATGACGCTCCGGACCAGTCACCCTCTACCACAAATTGATGTGAACAACTATCTGAAAAACCGTTTACCTTATAAGTATCGCCGCAAAATGAATAATTCACACCGGCTTTGTTTAACACGTCATTTGTTATTTTCAAATAGCTTTTACTTACAGGCTCACCCTTCAGTTGAACGGTGCATTCCCTTTCAAGATACGGCAGCGATAACAGCAATCCCGTAATGTACTGTGAACTTATTGTTGAATCTATGACGTAATGATCCCCTTTGAGTGTTCCTGTAACCTCATAGCCCTCCGGAATACTTTTGATCTGCACTCCATGCTCCATAAGAGCGTTAAAAAAGGAATCATGTGGCCTCTCCTTAAGACGGCCGTGGCAAATAATGCGAGCTGTTTTTCCCAAAACGCATATTAAAGGAAGAATGAACCTGAATGTTGAGCCCGATTCACCGACATCTACAAGCGCTGTTTGTTCGCTTTTTGTGTTTTTGTCATATTGTGAAAAGAACACACCGCCATCTTTGGCAACAAGGTTTGACCCAAGTTCTGTTAATGAATTAATCGTTGCTTTGACATCCTCGCTATCACCCGTGTTAAGCACTGAGGATGCGCTGTTTCTAAATGCGTTTAATATCAAAAGCCTGTGCGCATAGGATTTTGAAGGAGGGGGTGCTATACATCCGTTTAGTGAAGATGAAAAAACCTCACGAAGCATTGTATAGCCTTCTTAGACTGTCAATGTCGAAATTTACAATTTCAGGCTGCCCTATATCCTTGATCAACACCAGCTTGCAGCCTTTATTTGTGCTTTTCTTGTCGTGCATTATCATGTTTATAACTTCATCTGCGGTGTAGTTATAGGACAAAGCAGTGCCGTTTATATTTACAAGTGACAGCATATCCTGTCTTTTATTATCATCAAGTTCGTAATAACGGCATGACATATCTATTATTTTTTTTATCCCCATTGTCACGCACTCTCCGTGTGAAACGGTAAATCCTGACAAGGCTTCTATGGCATGCCCTATAGTGTGCCCAAGGTTTAAAAGCGCTCTTTTGCCGCTTTCTTTTTCATCCTCTTCCACTATTTTTTTCTTTATATTTACACACTCGTATATCAATGTTTTTGCACATTCTTTATCCTTTATGAGTTTATCCTTAATAAGGCCCGATCTATTTACGGTATAAGATAAAAAAGCATACTTTATGGCTTCCCCTAACCCCGATACAACTTCCCTTTCCGGCAAGGTGCTTAAGGCAAGGGTGGCATCATACACAAGATAAGGCTGATAAAAGGTTCCTACAACATTCTTTGTACAATCAAGATTAATCGCCGTTTTACCGCCTATTGATGAATCGATCATGGATAAAAGCGTTGTGGGAAGCTGTATAAACGCTATACCCCTCATATATGTTGATGCAACAAAGCCCGCAAGATCTCCTACAACTCCGCCGCCTAAGGCTATTACGCAATCGTTTCTGTTAAACTGATTTTGCAAAAGGGTGCTGAGAATTGAAAAATAATTTTTGGAATTTTTGCTATCCTCTCCGCTTTTAACTACGTGTGTGAAAATATTGTATGTGTCTTTGAGTTCGTCTATAACCTTATGAAGAAACAATCGTTCTACGTTGTCGTCAGTTACAATTAGTATCTTTTCGCCTGTTATAACCCTTTCTACTTCGTCTTTTAATCCGTGGTAGCTTTCCTCTATCACAACATCGTATTTTCTTGACGCATTTACGGTTATTCTCATTTTTTTCCTCTTGCGTCTATGCTGATTTTTACTCTGTTGCCTTCTTCAAGCAACTTCTGTAAGTCCTCCTCATCAGCATTTTCCAAAGCAGTTTTATACTTCTGTATGTTTTGAATGAATATATTAAGCTCTTGTAACAGTTTATCCCTGTTATCTATCATCAGCGAACTCCACAGCCTTGAATCGAGTTTTGCAACACGCGTGAGATCCTTATAGCTTCCTGCAGAGTATCCGTGATGGGTTATTGCGGCAGGGCTTTTGATAAATGCGTTAGACACTACATGGCACATCTGTGAAGTAAAAGCTATTTCACTGTCGTGCAGCTCCGGATTTGTAAAAACAACTTCCTTAAATCCCAGATCAATGAAAAATGTCTTAACCTTTTCGGTGTTGAAAATATCGCTTGATATGGGAACAATGAGCATTGATGCGTTGTCAAACA
This sequence comes from Spirochaetales bacterium, assembly GCA_028719825.1. Lineage (GTDB taxonomy): Bacteria > Spirochaetota > Spirochaetia > Sphaerochaetales > Sphaerochaetaceae > UBA9848. The sequence continues at coordinate 2,450 of JAQYLW010000009.1, forward strand.
GCGTAGTTACGGAGTGATCGATACCGCTGTATTCTCTTCCTGCCATAGGGTGTCCGCCAAAAAAGAAAAGGTTGGGATACTCTTTTGATTTTTGACTCATCAAAGAGCAGATCTCTCTTTTAATTCCGCAAAAATCCAAAACTGTGCACCTTTTTTTCAAAAGCGGAATATATTCGCTAAGAATATCGCTTACTCCCCGCGGTGGGATTGAAATTATAAGCATATCCAGTTGTTGTGCGTTTTTATGTGTAAGTTCTTCGTCTATTGCTCCGATAAGCGAAGCTTTTAATATCACCGCACTATCCCTGTCTGTACCATAAACTTTGTTGTTTGTTTTTTTCTTGATTGTACGGGCAAAGGAGGCGCCCATAAGGCCAAGCCCTATTATTCCTATGTTCATATTCTGACCTTATTAACAAGGGGCAACATAACATCTATGTTCTTAACAATCACAGCAAATTGTTCGGGGCGAATTGCCTGTGCTCCGTCACAAAGAGCATGAGGAGGATCGTTGTGTACCTCTATCATAAGCCCGTCTGCTCCTACCGTTGTTGAAGCATATGAAAGCGGAGCAACAAGACGAGATATTCCACTTGCATGCGATGGATCTACGATAATGGGCAAATGCGTGAGCTCCTTAAGCAACGGAATAGCAGACAAGTCCAAAGTGTTACGTGTAAGAGGTTCAAAGGTTCTGATTCCCCTTTCACATAAAATTATGTTATGGTTGCCTTCGCTCATAATGTATTCGGCGCTCATTAGCCATTCCTCTATGGTGTTGGCAAGACCTCTTTTTAAAAGAATGGGTTTGTTCATTTTACCCACCTCTTTTAAGAGTTCAAAATTCTGCATATTTCTTGCTCCGATTTGAACAAGATCCACATCCTTAAACAGATCAATGTGCCTTACACCCATTATTTCAGAAACTATCGGCATTCCTGTTTCTTGTTTTGCTTTTAAAAGCAGATCTATTCCTGTTTCCCTAAGACCCTGAAATGAATATGGGGATGTGCGCGGCTTAAAGGCACCGCCACGAAGCAGGTTTGCTCCGGCTTTTTTACAGGCTATGGCAATATCGACAATCTGCTTTTCCGTTTCAACGGAACAGGGGCCTGCAATTATCTGAAAGTTATTACCGCCAAACTTATGTCCGGAAACGTCTATAATGCTGTCCTCAGGATGAAACTTCCTGTTTGCGCATTTATAAGGCTCCTGAACTCTGGTTACGTGTTCCACTATATCCATTGAGCGAACAAGATCGATATCTATTTTGCTTGTATCCCCTACAAGACCGATAACGGTGGTATTTTCTCCAACGCTTATATCAACGGACAACCCCTTGGATTTAATCCATTTAATAAGGTTGTCAACCTGTACTTTGTCACTTGAATTCTTTACTGCAATTATCATAATCTCTCTCCAATTTTTTTTATTATTCTATGAAATTAGACTTAGTTTCTCAATAGTTTATTTACTTGAAAATAATTATATTTAGGGGTTCAAAAACATAAAAACAAAGCACGGGATTTTTTTGAAAAATACATTTTTTTTGCCTTATTCACTACTATTATAATTGTGAAAATAAATAAGCATATAACCCTCATGTCCCTATCAATTTTTTTATTGTTTAGCGAATGTGAGAAAAACGACAATAAACTTGAAAACATCACGCTTATAGACAATACTGAAGTCAGATTGGAATATAGCACGCAAACGGATGAAATAATAAAAATATCCCCTCCGCTTAAAACCGGGGAGGAAAGAGTTATAAACGTAAAAAGCCGAACAGGAGCAAATATTGAATTCACCGCATTCGGAGAAAGCGAAAATCCTCCTAAAATGCTCATTACCGCCTTTGTTACAAAAGGGGCAAAAAAAAGAAAGGATTATATTGAACTATGCTGTACGGAAAGCGGAAACCCCGTTTTTTACACACTAAGGGCAGGCAAATACACTTTTACGTTCAATAGCGCGCGTCTTGAGCAAAATGAAAAAATTGTCCTATATCCAGAACCTACTCTTTCTGCAAATAACGGACACATTACCGTTTATTCCTCGCCTTCTCCCTTTGCAAGGGTGGTAGACAGCGTGTATTACACAAACAAAGGGGCAGAGGGCGATATAAAAGATAATTGGAGCGGAGAAGGTGTGGATAGCACCCCTTCTTCCTCTGTTAAAGCGTTTAGAAGAAAAACCGATAAGATGGGAAATTATATAGACACAAATAGCAAAAAAGACTGGGAAATTTATTAGATTAGCTTATCATACAAGGCGTATTGAAGTTAAAAAAATCGCGTTTACCCTTAGTTAGTATCCCCTACCGTACAGCATAACAGGGGCAAGGGGTGCTTTTAATTTCATTCTTTATAAAAGTATCTGTTTGTTATACAATTTCACCATTATGAGATTATCACAGTCATTTTCAAGAACTTTAAGGGATGCTCCTCTTAGCGCAGAAAGCAGAGGATACGCAATGTTGCTTAGAGCAGGTTACATTAAACAAGTCGGAACAGGCATATTTGACCTACTGCCGTTTGGCGTAAAAACAGTACGCAAGATAGAGAACATAATACGCTCGGAACTCAATGCAATAGGCGGTCAGGAGGTTCTGTTCCCCGTTGTGAATCCCGCAGATCTTTGGAAAGAATCGGGAAGATATTATTCAATAGGCTCCGAACTCACCAGATTTTCGGACAGAGCAGACAGGGATATGGTTCTTGCCATGACTCACGAAGAATGTGCAACCGATGCGGCACGCTTTGAACTGGACAGCTATAAAAAGCTTCCGTGCATGATATATCAAATTCAAACAAAGTGGAGGGATGACCCTCGCCCCAGAGCAGGACTTATAAGAGTTCGTGAGTTCACAATGAAGGACGGCTACAGCTTCGACAAGGACGATGAGGGAATGAAAAAACAGTATGAAGCGCATTACAAAGCATACTTTAGAATTTTCAATCGCCTTGGTTTAAAAAATGTCATTTCCGTTCTTTCGGATTCCGGAATGATGGGAGGCAAGGTATCCCATGAATATATGTACCTGTCACCATTAGGGGAAGATACAATAATACATCACGAATGCGGATATACGGCAAACAAGCAGGTTGCTACATTTGTAAAAACATCAAACGGACAAAACGAGGAAAAGGACATGGAATGTGTCCACACTCCGGGTGCAGCAACAATAGATGAACTCTGCGCTTTTCTTAACATCAAACCGAATCAAACCGCAAAGGCAGTATTCCTGTTTGGCGAATTTGAAGACGACAAGGACAGCACAAAACACATAGGCAAGCTTGTTGTTGCCATAATTCGCGGCGATTACGATGTTGAAGAAAACAAGCTTGCGAACACAGTTAAAGCCCTGTCGCTCAGACCGGCTACCGAAGAAGAAATAACTGCCTGTAAAATGGTTCCGGGCTTTGCCTCCCCAATCGGAGCAGATCTTACAAATGCCATTCTTGTTGTTGACGACAGTGTAAGGGACAGCAAAAACCTTGTAGCAGGAGCGAATAAAAAAGAATACCACTACATAAACACAAACTACAAAAGGGATTGGGACGGCGGTATTGTTGCAGATATAGCAAGCGCAAAGCAGGGTTATATCTGTCCTAAGTGTAAAAACGGAGCCATAAAAGCCGATCGAGGAATAGAGGTAGGAAACATATTTCAGCTGGGCACGAAGTACAGCGAAAGCATGGGTCTTTATTTCCAAAACGAAAACGGAGAGAGAAAGGCAGTTGTCATGGGCTGCTACGGCATAGGAGTAGGACGAGCCCTTGGATGCATAGCTGAGGAATACAGCGATGAAAAAGGATTAAAACTGCCTATGTCGGTAGCACCCTATGATGTTCATCTTGTGTCGCTTGTTAAAGACAATTCTGTATGCGACAAATTATACGAAGAACTAATGGAAAACGGCATAGACGTATTGTACGATGACAGAAATGAAAGTGCAGGAATAAAATTTGCAGACGCAGAGCTTATAGGATGCCCTGTAATAATTACTGTAGGCAACAGAGGAATAAAAGAAGGCAAGGCTGAAGTAAAGTTTAGGAATGCGCTTGATGAAACACAAAGCGTACAGTTTTCACAACTTAAGGAATATATAAAAACGGCAATTAAGGAAAGAGAATAAAAGCATAGTACAAAAAACTGCAAGGGGGGAATGGAGCTTATGTATATGCAAATAACAAAAAGGGACGGGCGCGAGGAAGTATTTGATTCTTCTAAAATTTACGGTGCGATAAAAAAAGCAATACTCAGCACCGAGGAAACCTTTAATAATGTACTATGTGAAAAACTAACCATGGAAGTTGTTAAAAAAATTGACAACGGCCAAAAATGGAACGTGGAGGAAATACAGGACGAAGTTGAAAAAACACTTATGGAGGCAGGCCTTTATAAGGTTGCAAAAAACTACATATTATTCAGATCCACAAGAACCCTCAAGAGAGATGAAAGAATTACAATCACTTCGGAATTCAACGACATTGAAGGCTTTGATTCTCTTATAATACATATTCAGAACGACTTTCCCGAACCTCAGTATTCCATAACTATACTTACGGACAAATACTACGCATTCTCAAAACCGCAGATGAGCATTCAGGAAAAACTTGATGCTCTCTCAAAAGCCGCAATAGAAAGCACAACCATATCATCCCCCGGATGGGAAAAAATCGCAGGCCGCATTTTGCTGTTTTCGTTCAAGCACGCCCTAAAACAAAGAATGCAGGACAGGGCAATATATTCGTTTTATGACAAGATTAAATACCTTACAAACGAAGGCCTGTACGGTTCATACATCCTTGAAAACTACTCTAAAAAAGAAATAGATGAGGCTGAGAAATTCATAGACGAAAGACGTAACAATCTGTTTACTTATTCCGGCCTTGATCTGCTTTTAAAAAGATATGTTATCCATTCACACAAGAACGAACCGCTTGAAACACCTCAGGAGCTGTACCTTGGCATTGCGCTACACCTTGCCATGATAGAAAAAACAGACAGGATGAAATGGGTAAAAGCGTTTTACGATATGCTCTCACGCATGGAAGTAACTATGGCCACCCCTACCCTCTCAAATGCAAGAAAGCCGATGCATCAGTTATCCTCATGTTTTGTTGATACGGTTCCGGACAGCCTTGACGGCATTTACAGATCTATAGACAATTTTGCCAAGGTATCCAAAATGGGTGGAGGAATGGGACTTTATTTTGGAAAAGTTCGAGCAAACGGTTCTACCATCCGAGGATTTGAGGGAGCCGCAGGCGGAGTTATAAGGTGGATTCGAATAGTTAACGACACGGCTGTTGCCGTTGATCAGCTTGGCATGAGAGCAGGAGCTGTTGCCGTATATCTTGATGTATGGCATCGTGATATTCTTGAATTTTTATCGCTTAGAACAAATAATGGCGACGACAGGATGAAAGCACATGATGTGTTCCCCGGCGTTTGCTATCCCGATTACTTTTGGAAGTGCTGCAAAGAGGATTTAAACCAAATGTGGTATCTGCTTTGCCCACATGACGTTTATACCCACAAAGGCTATCATCTTGAGGACTACTTCGGAGAAGAATGGGAAAAGCGATATAAGGAATGTTTAGCAGATCCGCGTATATCGAAAAAACCCATTGTTCTTAAAGAACTTGTGAGGCTGATACTAAAAAGCGCAGTGGAAACGGGAACTCCATTTGCTTTTAACAGGGATACGGTAAACAGAACCAATCCGAATAAGCATAAGGGCATAATATACTGCTCCAATCTTTGTACGGAAATTGCCCAAAACATGAGCGCAATTGAGCTTAAAAGCGTAAGTACGGTAAGCGAGGACGGAGATGAAATAGTAATAACATCCACAAAAAGCGGAGATCTTGTGGTTTGTAACCTTGCCTCTTTGTGCATAGGTAATTTTGATGTTACAGACACTAAAAAGCTTAACAGCGTAGTAAGCACAGCCGTAAGAGCGCTTGATAACGTTATTTCACTAAACTCCCTTCCAATAAAATACGCCGACATCACCAACGCTAAATATCGCTCCATAGGGCTTGGTATATCAGGCTATCATCATGCTCTTGCCAAACACGGCATTGCATGGGAAAGCGAGGAGCATTTAGAATTTGCGGATAAAGTATTTGAAAACATAGCCTATGCGGCTATTGACGCATCGTCTTCACTTGCCAAGGAAAAGGGAGCATATTCCCTGTTTGAGGGCAGCGCATGGCAGAGCGGTGAATACTTTGACATGAAGAACTACACATCTTCAAAATGGCAGGAGCTTAAGGCGAGAGTGATGAAAGACGGGCTGAGAAACGCATATCTTTTGGCAATAGCTCCAACATCATCTACAAGCATTATTTCGGGAACAACCGCAGGTATTGACCCTGTTATGAACAAGTTCTTCTATGAGGAGAAAAAGGGCAATATGCTTCCCAGAATAGCCCCTGATTTAAACGGCAAAACCATGTGGCTTTACAAAAGCGCACACACTATAAACCAAAAATGGAGCGTAAAGGCGGCAGGAGTCAGAGCACGTCACATTGATCAGGCGCAAAGCATGAACTTGTACATAACAAACGATTACTCAATGAAAGAAGTGCTGTCGCTGTATATTCAAGCATGGGAGGAAGGCGTTAAAACCATCTACTACATAAGAAGCAAATCGCTTGAAGTTGAGGAGTGCTCATCCTGCGCATCATAAGAAAAGCAGATGGGGATGTTTTCTATGCTCCTCCTATATGCTCTATATAATAAATTATTTTTTTGAGGACATTAGAAAAAAAATGAAAGCAGTTGTTCAAAGAGTTATTAATGCCACTGTAAAAGTTGATGATGAAATAAAGGGCAAGATAGACAAGGGGCTACTTGTCTATTTTTGCGTAGAAAAAGGTGATGAAGAACACAAGGTTGATCTGTTTGCAAAAAAAATAACCGGACTCAGGATTTTCAGTGACGAAAATGACAAAATGAATTTAAACGTGTCAAACATAAACGGGAGCGTACTTGTTATAAGCCAATTCACCCTTTCTGCAAACCCTTTTACAAAGGGAATGGGACTAAGGCCGAGCTTTGACAAAAGCGAAAGCAAGGAGAGATCAGAAGCGCTATACAATATGTTAATAGACAAGATAAAAGAAACAGGAGTGCCCGTAGAATGTGGTGTATTCGGTGCTCATATGGAGGTTGAATACATAAATGACGGACCGGTAACCATAATTATGGACTTATAATTTATCAATATGCCACTTTTTTTGCCCTACAATCTACATTGTTCTAATGTATGGCAAAAAAGGATGAGACATTTATAGCCTCTTTACACACAAAAAAGAATATAGAAAGAAAAGTGAATTCCGCTTTTTTAAAGGGAGCACTTTTATTCTGCTTTTTGTTAAATATAGCTTTATGTATAACAATTGTTATAATCGCAAGGCTTCCAAAGACGGAAATACCTTATGTAATTGAAATAACGAAAGACGGAAATGCAAGTGTAATAAAGGATGCTGCCGTAACGTTTTCAAAGTGGGAACCGTCAAAAACTACAGTTATGCATACCCTCAAAAACTATATTACCTCTTTAAGAAGCATACCCAGGGACAGCCTTGTAATAAAAGAAAACATCAAAAAAGTCTATGCTTATTCATCAGACAGGGCAACTGACTACATAACCTCCTATTTCTCTTCAGCCTCCCCTATTGCCGAAAGCGAAAACATTTTTAGAAGAGTAAGCGTATACTCTGCCATTCCCGTTATTGATAAAAGCGACATATATCAGGTTGATTGGAACGAAAAGGATTATTCTCACTCCGGCACATTAAAAAACGAGCGAAATTACAGGGGAATGTTTAAGATAAAGCGCTATAAATCAGAGAACACGGGGCAACAGGAGCAAAATCCTTTGGGATTATACATAAGCGATATAGAAATCACATCAATACAAAACGGAGGCTCATCATATGAAGAATAGAAAAATCTATGTGATATCATCTGTTCTGCTCCTTTTAATATCCTGCGCAACAGGTGCTGAAAAGAGCGAAAATACAGAGCCCATAAAAGGGAATAACGTTGTAATAAACTTTGATAACGAAAGAGAAATTCAAACTTCTTCCCCCGCTTTAAAAATCCCAGACACCCTACAGATAAGCGACAATACCCCCATTACGCTTGACAGTGTAAAAATAAGAAGCGACGAAACATACGACAGTATAAAAGAAGAGGCTGAGAAAATAAGAAATTCCGAGAACTATGCTAAAAGGAATGTTAATAAGGATGAAATACTTTCATCCCAGTTTGAATCAAACACAAAAAGCATAAGCGGCAAAAAAGATTTTTATAACGCTATCGTAGAATACGATTTTATGGACGGTAAAATATACGACATAATCACCTCTCTTTACAGCGTAACGGATATCCGCCTTGAAAAGGGAGAGAGAATATCGGGTGATATTGCAATAGGAGATAGCGCTTTATGCGACATAGAAACAACGGAATCAGAGGAAGGCGGAGAGAGAATAGTTCATTTGCTTGTTAAGGCAAGGGAGGAAAGCGGATATACAACCATGATGATTCCCACAACAAGGCGCACATATTATTTCAGGCTTACCGCAACAAGTAAAATCGCAATGATCGGATGCAGGTTTACATATCCCAAAAAGAATGGCAATTATAAATACTCCTCCCATAGTGACGAAAAAGACGGACTTCTCATCAATGCCGAAAAAATTGATTTTGACTACAGCATTTCAATTGATTACGATTGGGCACCCTCTGCTGTTTTTTCAGACGGCATAAGAACGGTTCTACAATTTCCGCCCTCATTTATCAACTCATCAATAACCCCTGCCCTATACATTAAACGAGGAAATGATATAGGTCTTATCAACTATATTATCAAAGGAAATCTTTATATCGCGGACACCGTAATAAGCGATAACGAATCACTTCTTCTTATAACAAACGGTCAAAGCATAGAAATTAACAGGAGTTACGAATGAAAATTATCTGTTCAATAATACTTTTTTTATCTTCATCCTTATGCGCTTTTGCCAATGTGGGACTTCCTACCTTTGACTTTTCAAATTTAGTTTCTTCCATTGAAAGCGTAACGAATGCATTGAAGTTTTACGAGCAAACCATAAAATCCATGAAGGATTATACCATAAAGCTTTCAAAGCTCGGAGAAAACATTAGTCCGGAGAAATTATTAAATCTCATTAAAAGCTTCGATATGTCATCGGCGGGCAGAAAGGAAATACTGAATTCCATAAACAAGCTCACCGATGACTTTATGAGCATGAATGACGAGTTTGAACTGTTTATGGGCAGCATAGAAAAATCTATAAACGATGAACTTGGAATCAGCACAAACGGCACAATCCAAAAAAGCATAAAAGGCCTTAGAAAAAACATGAATATAGAAGCGATAAAGAATACCATTAACAAAAAATATGAAGAAGCAGAGAAAAAAATCACGGAGCTTGAAAACAAAAAGGACGCTCTTATTCGTGAATATAACTTGAAAAAAGAACAGTTTGACAAAAGCATTTCGGATATTGAAAAAGAGCTGAATACCCTTATGGAAACAAGTACTGAAAGCGCAGTAGCCCTTTCTCAGATAAACATAAAATCATCAGCCCTTAACGCATTAAGACAGGAAAGCCTATATATAGAACGTGAGATGGAGCAAAAAATAAAAGAAATAAATGAAATAACGGAAAATAACCGTAAGGAAGTTGAACGGCTAAAAATATCCCTTTTAAAACTTACAAAAAGCATCAGTAACCTTAAGAATATTCAAGATACGGTTACAAAAAAGACCAATACAAACACATATAAAGAGTCATTTCAATTTGAATTTTAAGGAGGATATATGAAAAAAAGGACAGCGCTCTGCGCTTTATTATTTGTTCCCTGCATTGTTTTTGCAGACGGAAGCAAATACAAAGAACTGTTTAAATCCGTTACAACTATAACGGATATTGCAAAATACCTTGGTGTGGTTGTTCTCACGCTCTCATTAATAACGGAAGGCGTTATAACATTTTTTGGAAACAACATGTCCGACATAGTAAAAAGAACCATGGGAAGAGTTGCAACCGGTGGGTGTTTTATAGGGGGAGCCGCGGCGCTTGCCGGGTTTATATTAGGATGAGAAGAAAAAACAAAGTATACAGAGCTTTGTACAAAAAACATCTTATATTAGGCGTTCCGATAAGAGTTTTTGCATTAGAATGTACACTCTCGGGAATTGCGTTATTCGCTATACATATGTACAGCCTTTTTATATCGATTTGTATTCTTCACATAATCATTCTTACAACCATCAAAAAGGAAGATGAGATAAAAGACATTGCTCTTTTCTATTTAAAAACGAAAAAGGAAAAGAAATATGCGCTATAAGGCTCCCTTTTTCCCCTACAACGAAATATTAAATGAGCAAGCTCTTATGTTTCTTGAACAGGATAAAAAGGCAAAATACAACAATGCCGTTGTTCAGTCAAAAACGGGCGATCTTATGGTGACATTAAAAGTAGAAAGTAGCGACTACTACCTTAAAGAAGCCGTAAGAGAACAAAGAAGCGATGAATTTAATACATTTCTTTCTTCCCTTGATGAAAATTTTGGAATTTATTACTCGCTTATGCGCTATCCTGTTAATTTTGAGTACAAAACTGATACAGAAGCCCTTTCTGGAAGTGTAAAACAAATTGAAAATATTCGTTTAAGAGAGCATGAAGATTACAAGCTATTACAGAACGATTGTTATATAACTGTTGTATATTACTGTATTTCTAAAGAAATTATGGTATCTGAAACTTCTCTGTCAACCTTTATCCAATGCGTAGAAAACCTTATTAACACCCTTATAAACATAAATGCGCGTGTTAGTGTAGTAAAAGGTGATGATTTGGTAATGTTTTTAAAAAACCTTGTAATACCGCACTTCGGTTCCCCACTTATGCCGCATTATGGCACCCCTCTTTATAAAGCCATAGACACATACGATATACAAATTAATTCAATTCCGTTAAAAATTTCGGAATGCGGTACAGAGTATTACATAAAAACCATAAGCTTAAATACACTGCCCGAATATACATATCCCGATATGCTCTGCGTTCTGTACTCTTTTCCGTTTATTATAAGAACGTGCTTCAAATTCATTTCCCTTGGCGACAAAAAGGGCGAGGAGGAAATAAGAAGGCAAAAGAACAGGTTTAAAAGCTCCGTTTTTTCATTAAAGGAACACATAAAGGCAGATATGCGCGGAAGTGACGTTACGCTTTCTGACGAGGTTAAACACAGCGAGGTAAAGGGAAAGGATGAATGCGAGGAAGCATTAATAAGAATGAGCATAAGCGATGAAAAATGCGGTTACTTTACAGGCATTATTGTAGTTTATGCGCTTGATGAAAGCGAATGCGAGAAACAGGTTGAGGAAATACGACTTTTTTTAAGCAAGATTGGTTTTTTGACAAAAAGTGAATCCTATGGCACTGCCCTCTTGTTTTATACATCCCTTCCTCTATTCAATTCATCCTTCAGATCTCATCTTATGCTTTCTTCAAATGTATCGGATATGCTTACCCTTTCATCCCCATACAAGGGAGCGATAAAAAGCGCATTGCTTATTAAAAGAACCGCATCAGACATTCCTCTTTTGATTTTGAAAAACCATGATTCAAGCCCCTATTTTTTTTCTTTATCCGGAACGGAGGGTGAGAAAGGGCATACCCTTATTTCAGGTCCCACAGGATGTGGAAAAAGCATATTCTTATCCATGCTTGCAGCCTCGTTTTTAAAGTACGGCAACACAAGGGTAGTGATAATAGACAGGGATCTTTCTTCTTTAAACATAGTACAGGGCAACAACGGTGAAATCATATATCCAATGGTCAATGCATCCCGATTCTGCCCTTTAAGCCCTCATGAACAAGATTTGAAGGACAACATATCCTTTTTAAAGGCAATTGCAGACACAAGCGGCGTTTTTTGGAATGCGGAAATAGAAAAAAACGTTATTACTGCCCTTTCGCTTTTAGACTCATCCTGTTGTACCTTAAGCATTTTTTATGCCGTATTAAAAGGGTGCTTCCCAAAATGCGAGCTATTAAAAGCGCTGATAAAGTTCATTCCTCCCCTTTCTTATATTTTTGAAGCCCCTTCTAACACGCTTACTTTTGAACACAGAATAACCCTTATTGAAACTAACAAATTCTTAGAAAGCGGGAATGCAAACAACACCATCGCCCTGCCCCTTATGATACATATTTTATCCTCACTGGATAAGATCCTCACCGATTCAAAACCAACGCTATTTATAATGGATGAGGGTTGGAAGCTTTTGAAAAACATGGTTTTCAAAGAGTATTTTGAAGAATGGATAAAAACGCTCAGAAAAAAGAATACCGACATAGTATTTTCGGTAACAAACCTGTCTGACATAACCGACAAGGATATTGCCGAAACCGTTTTGTCAAACACGGAAACAAGGGTGTTCATGGCTGACAAAAGCGCAAACGAAAGCATCCAAAAACAAAAATACCTCAGCATGGGCTTAACCGAAGAGGATGTGAATATCATAGCCAGAGCGCCTAAGTACCACTGTCTTATTTTGAATGACGGAACAAAAGCATTCGTAAATGCGGACTTATCGCCTGTATTAGAGTACTTATACACCACCGATGATATGAAAAAAGAATTGTTATGCAAGCTAAGTTGATTATATTAATAAGCATTGTACTTTTTATACACTTTCCCGCCTTTGCTCTGGAAGATGATGGTTATGAGGGGTATTTTGAAAGTATAAACGAGGCCGTAAACACATCAGGTGTCATGTCGCTTATAGGAAGTACGGCAGATGAAATGCTGTATAAAATAAAGGATGCCATAGTGCCGGGCATAGTTCGCTTGAGCAATCCCGATGCAAATGAGAGCGGCAAATACAGTATAAGAATTGCAGCCCCCTCTTCATTCATAGGAGCATTAATCTCTGTTCTTCTTACGCTTGAGTGTGTGGTTCTAGGCATTAAAAGCTTTATAGGAGAAAACCATAGCGCTCAAAACCTGCTCAGGCATTTTCTTATGCTTTGTATTCTTCTTGCATTTATTGCGCTCTTACCCATAATTGCAGAGAGCATATTGCGCATTCTTGTAAATGCGGCCGCTGTTGTAGGAGGAGCTGATAAGAGCGATAACATTATATCATTTAAGCCCTCATCAGTTATTGAACTTTTAGAAGCCTGCAAAATCGTCATTGATGAAAAACGTGCCGCCTTAGGAGGGCTGTCGATTGGCCGCCTGTCGCTTTTACCCGATATTCTCACCTTGTATTTCACTTCTTTTATCATTTCAATTCCCTACGTTGTAATTAGTATTTGTGTGATATTTTGGTATGTAGAGTTTTATATCATCATACTTGCAGGGGTGATTTCACTGCCGTTTTCCTTCTTTACATACACCTCAATTACGGATATGAAATCGATTCTTAAAGCGCTCCTTCTTGTTGGAATGAAAATCTTTCTATGCGTTGCCATTGGGGTTCTTTCATCACAGGTTATAATGGAGCAGCTTGAAAACAGCAACAATTCAATAGGAGGGACAATCAACCTTATAGTTTACATTCTGCTCATGACCGTATTTTTTGTATTTGGAGTAATAAAGGGCCCTGTTATATTTATGTCAGCTCTCTCCGCAAGTGTCGCATCGGGATCTGGTGGCAATTTTTTAATCGGGAAGTTCACATCGCATGTAAAACGTCCCTTTAGCCATAAAAAAGCAAGTGGCGAAAAACACAAAACGGACACGTCAACAAAAGACAGCGGAGGCGAAGAAACACCTGTTGAGGAGAATAATGTAAACCAAACTCCCCAATCCCTCCCTCCTTCAAAGGCGCTTGTATCAAAGATAAGGGATAAAGAAATAACGTCAAATGCAACCGCAGAAAGAATGAACAGAGCTTATGAAAAATTCCAAAGCGAAGGGGTGAAGTACGTAAGCGTTGAAAGGGTTCAGGAAAGAGCAAGATGGGAAGCAACATACGATAAGCTTTCACAAATGAAACAGAACAATTTTGTTGATGAGAACGGAGTTTTTAACAGTTCGGCAGCTGCTCAATACGCCCGTATGACAAGGGATAAGGGCGATTATATCAAGGGCACCACAACCTGGGATGGAGTAAAAAAACAGTGACTCAATTAAACGACAATGTATATTCGGTTATAAACCGCATTATAAGTCCTCTTTACGATTCGCTTCCTCAATCTTCATCTCCTGTTACAGATATTTATATAAACCCCGACAGCAGAACCTTTGTTACATTCTCTGATATGTCGGTTAAAGAAATTAAAACAACTATTTCTCCCTCATCTTTATATTGTCTTGGCGCTCTACTTTCGTTTTTGTCATCATCCTCATTTTCATACGAGCACCCCTTTGTTTCATCAACTCTTATGATAAACGGCATAAGCGCAAGATGCGAAATATTAATTCCTCCATCAGTTAAAGCACCAAGTCTTTCCCTTAGATTCCATACGATTTTTTCGCCTCGCCTTGCCGATCTAAAAGAAAAAGGGATGATGAACACCAAAACCGAACGACTTTTACGTTCTTTTGTACGTTCTAAAAAGAACATAATAATTTCGGGTGAAACTGGCTGTGGCAAAACCACCCTGTTAAACGCTCTTTTAAACGAAATAGACCCCTCTGAAAGGATAGTTATAATCGAGGACGGAATAAATGAAATAAGGTGTGATTTGCCTGACACCGTAAACATAACGGCCATAGATGATGTTTTTCCTTCAACCCTTGCAATACACAGTGCTTTAAGAATGAATCCCGACCGAATAATATACGGCGAGATACGAAGCTACGATTCCGCTTATGAAACTCTAAAAGCATGGAGAACAGGACACAGCGGAGGAATAAGCACAATTCATGCATCAAGCGCCCGTGAAATACCCTTAAGGCTTCAGGACATTCTGTTTGAGAAAACCAAAAGCGAAATACTTCATATAAACGAAAGCATAGATGTGAAGATACACCTCTCCATTGAAAATGAAAAGCGTGTTATAAAGGAAATAATATATGACGATAATTAAGATAAAACGAATAAAATTTGCCATACTGATATCAGCAGTAGTCCTTGTGTTATTATCGCTATTGTCTGCACTCTTTATGGTTATTTCTGATAGAAAAAACAAGGCTGAAGAAACTCCCGTTCTAATTCCGCCTCCCGAAAACGTTATGTTTCCGCCCATGCTTTTTAAAACATCATCGTTATCCGGAACAAAATACAGAATGGATGAGGAAGGTAATGTATTGTTAAAGAACGACGATGAGGCACTGTATAAGATGACACCATTAAAAGAATTGTACAAAGCTGACGAATACGGAGACTTTATCAGAGTATATGACGAGGATGAAGTTGAAAATATATACAACACACTCTCTAAAGAACAAGAGCTTGCTCACTTTTTTACCCCCTCTTTAGAGGGCGATAATAAAAGCGAGGATGAACCCCTATCAGAGCCTCACTCCCCCTCACTGTATCAGACGGCAAAAGAAATGCTTACCAAACCCTACGAGTCAAAAAAGTTTACCCTAAGCCTTTCAGGCTCATCGCCCTCGTCCTATCAGCACACAGAGGGAAGAGATGAAATTACCCCTTTTTCAACAACGAGTTCAGACTTTCTGAAAAGCCTTGCCGAAAACAGTGAATATACAGCTCAAAACAGCCAAAACGAGAAGGAGCGTTTTATATTAGGCTATGATAAAAGCGTAGAAACAAGCGGAAACAAACACATGATAAGCAAGGGTGTTATGATTCCCATTACGCTTATCACCGGAGTGAATACAGATCTTCCCGGCCTTATAACGGCGCAAATAAGCAGCAACATATATGATTCGTATTCAGGCGAAAATATAATTTTAGAAAAAGGCACAAAGATAATAGGAAAATACGACAGCCGAATAACGTACAATCAAAACAGAATTTCAACCGTATGGAATACCATAGTTACAAACAATGGCGATAACATTACCGTTCCTGCCCTTATAGGAGTTGATAAGGACGGACAATCGGGCTGGGGTGGCAAGGTTGATAATCACCGAACCCAGAGTATTGTTACCTCCGTTCTAAGCGGTCTTTTAAACCTTGGCAGTGCCTCGCTTGCAAACAGTATGAGCTCCACTCTTTTAACACTATTAGGCTCAGGTATAAACAGCTCGTTAAATGCGTTTGGGACGTCGTTTATAAACAAGGAATTAAACCGTCAACCTACTATAACTATTGATAAGGGAGAACAGATGTATCTTATGACAACCTCTCCCATTACTATGACAAAAGGCAAAACAGATATGGATTAAATATCTATCTCCAAAACTATGGGCTGATGATCAGAGCAGGAGGGTTCCTGAATAATGTATGAATCTTTCACCCTATCCATTATTCTGTCGCTTACAAGATAATAATCTATTCTCCACCCTATTCCCTTTTCTTTTGCCTTAAATCTGTATGAGTACCAGCTGTATTCTACCTTATCCGGATATAGGGTGCGGAATGTGTCTTTAAACCCCAACGAAAGCGTTTTTGTAAAACTGGATCTCTCTTCATCGGTAAAACCAGGGCTTTTATGATTTGTTGTGGGATTCTTTATATCTATTTCGTTATGTGCAACGTTTAAATCGCCCGTTATTATCAGCGGCTTTTTTTTATCAAGTTCACATATGAATTCTCTAAAACAATCATCCCATTCCATCCTGAAGTCAAGGCGTTTAAGTCCATCTCCCGCATTAGGGGTATACACGGAAACAAGATAGAAATTTTCATACTCCAATGCGATAAGGCGGCCTTCCGTATTCATTCCGTCCTTAAAATTCTCATTTGTTACAGACAGCGGCTGTTTTTTTGCAAAGACTGCTGTTCCGCTGTAGCCCTTTCTATCGGCCGCATGCCAGATTACGGAATACTCTTTTTTTAAATCGCATAACGGAGCTTGGTCCTTAAAAGACTTAACCTCTTCTAAGGACACAAAATCCGGATTTTCTTTTTCAATGAATTCAAACAACCCTTTTTTTGCGGCTGCTCTTATTCCATTGACGTTATAATTTAAAAACTTAATCATGATAAAAATCTAATTCCGTTTTTCTTTGCCTCTTCCACTGTTTCATCAGACCAAACAGAGGCTTGAACTTCACCAAGATGTGCTTTTTGCAAAAGGTACATACAAAGTCTGCTCTGTCCGATTCCGCCACCGATTGTAAACGGGAATTCGCCGTTAAGAAGCCTTTTATGCCAATAGAGGTTTTTTCTCTCCTCCAATTTTCTGATTTTCAGCTGCTCTAAAAGGGATTCCTTACTAACGCGGATACCCATTGAGGAGAGTTCAAGCGACTCATCCCTCACAGGGTTGTAAACAATAATATCTCCGTTAAGCCCTTTCTTGCCATCCGATGTTAATGTGATCCAATCGTCATAATCTGGAGCACGTCCGTCATGCGGTAGTCCGTTTGAAAGAAGAGCACCTATTCCGATAAGGAATATCGCACCGTACTTTTTAGACAGCTCATATTCTCTTTGTTTGGGTGTAAGCTCCGGATACATTTTTTCTGCATCTTCTGTATGGATGAATGTAATGTTTTCGGGAAGGCGCATTGTTAAAGAAGTAAATGTTTGAGAAAGCAAAAACTCCGTGCGTCTTATGGCCGAATATATTTCCCTTACAACTTTTTTAAGAAAATCAATATTCCTGTCACTCTCTTTAATTACCATTTCCCAATCCCACTGATCAACATAAACAGAGTGTATCGGATCTATAGTATCATCGGGACGAAGAGCATTCATGTCGGTATATATGCCTGTGTACGGAGCAAAGCCATGATCTGCCAAAAACATTCTCTTCCACTTTGCAAGTGAATGTACAACTTCCATATTTTTACCTATTCCTGATACGGAGAAGCTCACAGGTTTTTCAACACCGTTAAGATCGTCGTTAATTCCCTTACCCTTTTCCACAAACATAGGCGATGTGGCACGGGAAAGACAAAGCGCACCGGACAATTCTCTTTGAAATGTGTCTTTTACAAATTTAATAGCACTTTCTGTTGTAAGTGCACCAAGGGCAGATTTATACCCTGCAGGGAAAGTAGTCATGATCTTCCTCCTTAAAAAAATATGAAAAAAATATATATCATACCTATACTAATTGACTACACTAAACAAAAGTTTAGTGTAACTCTATAAGATTGCATAAATATATTAAAAACGCATATTTTTATATTTATTTTATTAATTTAGATATTGTTTTTATTTATAATAATACAAAACAAAAGAAAATTATTTATATATTCTTTTATTTTTTTTATTGTTTTTTTTACGGATATAAAATAGTTTATACTCATCCGTAACTTGGGGGATTCGTATGGCGGAGAGTAATGACAAGACAGTACAACTAAAAAGAAAATCACAGAAGGAAACAAAGGTATTAACAACTTTTTCAATAGAACAGTCATTCAAAGCAGAATTGGAAGAGCTTTTTCATTCAATGGGCTTGGGCTGGTCTGCCGGAATAAGATTTGTTCTTCGTGATTTCTATCGCCATAACAACTCCTCCTCCGATGACAATTAATTGATACCGTTAATAACCTCAATCATCTTACAAACTGCATGGTATCTATGTGAATGTGTTTGTTTGTATTCCCCTCCTAAGGCTGAGAGGGTCTTATTCTCGCCGTTTGGAATAAAAATCGGATCGTAACCAAAACCGTCAGTACCTGATATACTATCGGCAATTTCGCCTCCTATTTCGCCTTGAACATCATGTATAATTCCATCGTTAATAAACATAAATGCGATATGGCATACAAAACGTGCTTTTCGATTGCTTTCGTTTTTCATCAAGGATATAATCCTTTGATTCTTTTCTTTTTGAGAAAGCTGTTCGTTCTCACAAAATCGGCTTGTATATAAGCCGAGTATTTCGGGATGTGATGATATTTCAAGGCCGGAGTCATCGGCAAACAGCACCGTATCCTCAGGGTATTTAATGTTTTTTTCATCAATCAATTTCTTTAGCGCCAAGAGTTTAATACGTGCGTTTTCAGTATAATTAATTCCGTTCTCCTCGGTTTCAAACGATTCAAACATCTCAACCTTTGCGTTTTGAATAAGCCTTTCATACTCTTCTTTTTTGTGCGCATTCCCCGAAGCCAATACAAATAATCTCATAATATAATACCCTCCGCTTGATTTCTGCTATATCTCTGTACTATCCTTCTTCCGTTTGCAACGTTGTGACTGACAGAAGATGTTTTAATGTTAAATGCCATAGACACTGTTTTATAAGGCACCTTTTGTGCCTTTGCCATGCTTTGTGCATGGGAGGTGATAAGACGGCTATATCGTTCAATTCTTTGCGGATTATTAGCGCTGATTTCTCCTGCCATTTTCTTTATAAGATACATTGATGACAGATCCTTATTTTTTTGAATATCGCTGCTCTGAGCAATTCTGTTTTGTATTCCTATCAACGTTTCAACAAATTCAGCTCCATCCGCACCCATGGCAACTGCAATTCTTCTTAGCATCGCTTTGTTAAGAAGGGCTGCATTTGTCATAAGATACATCCTGACAGTTCTTGAACTAAGAAGGTGTTTTAGTTTTGGATTTGCCCTCTCCTCATCATGTAGATAGTCCTCTTTTACTTGACTGCTCTTTATATCCATACCCTGAAGCATTGTAACGCTTGCGTTGTACAGTCTCTCTCTCTTGTCGTTTTTTATGTAGTTCTTTGTGTATATTTCAAGGACCCTTGCATAGAACAGGGCAAAATCAACCTCCATATTATTGCGGTTATTTATGATTGACTGGAATTTTTCCATAACCGATATTAAAAATTCAGAGGCGTTCTGCTCTCCTATGAACCTGTTGTTTGAGGCATAGCGATACGCCATTTTGCTCATTTCGTCACATAGCTTTTTATACCTTTCCTCCCTTTCGCTCTCGCCTTGGGCATTTTTGTATTCTTTGTATAATAAGTCTATATTGCTGTGCCTGACCATAGATTTAAATGTATATAAAATTGCTTAATTTGTTAATATAAATGTTATTTGTTGTTGAAGAGTGTTATAATTGCTTTGTTATGAAATTTAATAGGTCAACGCTTATATCGATTATTGCTTTCTTTACAATATATGCCATAAGCTGCATATTCAAACTCTCATCAAATATTATCATGCCTATTTTTCAGCAAAGATTCGCCCTCTCTCATGCTATGACGGGGCTGATAACGGGAGCGTACTACATAGGCTATGCACCCATGCAGCTGTTTGCCTCTCCGCTTTGCAAAAAATGGG
Source organism: Spirochaetales bacterium (assembly GCA_028719825.1). Classification (GTDB taxonomy): domain Bacteria; phylum Spirochaetota; class Spirochaetia; order Sphaerochaetales; family Sphaerochaetaceae; genus UBA9848. Next base: position 22,802 of record JAQYLW010000009.1, read on the forward strand.
GAACGCATAACGTAATAGGTGGTTTTATACTTTTAAGCATGGCAGGTGCATTGTTTTGGGCGTTTGCAAAAGGAAGTGCATATGTGTTAATCGGTCGCTTGCTGTTAGGCATAGGAGTGGGACCGGCATATATAGGCATACTTTACTATATAACTACCATAACGGACAAAAAAACATATGCTCTTCTTGCAGGAATCGCAAACTGTGCAGGAAATGCTGGCGGAATAATGGCATCGGCACCCATTAAGATGCTTGTGGAATTATTTGATGTCAGGGGAACATTTTTGTTCTTTGCCCTTCTTTTGGCAACCTTATCAACAGCACTGTTTATACTTGGTAAAAACGAGAACAGAATACTGGCGCATAGTGATGACAGCTCCCTAAAAAAGAACATTAAAGATGCATTCAAAACGCTTATCTCCTCAAAAATACTTAAGTCCTCCGCAGTTGTATGGATGAGTTTTAACGTTTACCAACTATGCTATATAGGCCTTTGGAGCGCAAAATGGGCAAACGAGGCGTATAATGCATCATCTATATGGACATGGAGTGCAAGTATCGGAGCATTGGGCTTGTGCTTAGGAACGCTTTTGAGCGAATTTTTCCGCAGAAAAAACGAAAGCAGATTTCGCTCTGCCATAACAAGCGAATACTTGTTTGCATTATCGGGTTTTTTGGTAGTTTTTGCTCATAATCTTACAGCATTAGGCATTACAAGCATAGCGGGGATATTTGTGGTAAAGAGCATAATTGATTTTTACTTCGGTTTTGCAATGGGACACATGTGTATTCAGATTACGGCAGTTATACGCGAAATAGCTCCGCGTGAAGTGAATGCAACTATTCTTGGAATAATAAACGGCATGGGAAGCTTATCGTGCCTTGTATTCCAATGGCTGACAGGGGCAATGTACGACGCCTTCCATAGATACTATGCCCCGAATACATCATATAATCTTGTGTTCTTATTAGTGTCCTTTTTATCCCTGATAATTGTTTTAAACGCATCGCATATTTTAAAAAAAGCGGATAAGGCTTAACCTTACCCGCTTAAGTTCATCAAAGCGCTTCGTGCGTTTCAATCTTGTGTTTAATCTCTTTAAGAAATTCATCAAACGGAACGGCATATTTCATCTCTTTTTTACCAAAGTATCTTACTGATACTGTTCCGCTTTGCTCTTCTTTTTCTCCGACCACAAGCGTATACGGAATTTTATGCGTTTGTGCATCGCGGATTTTCGCATTCATCCTGTCATCCCTAAGGTCTACCGAAGCACGTATGTCGTTCTTTTTAAGATCTGCAACCACCTTTTTTGCATAGTCGTTAAACTTGTCTATAACAGGAATAACCTTAACCTGCTCGCTTGCAAGCCATGGTGGGAAAGCGCCCTTATAATGCTCTATAAGAACTCCAAAGAATCTTTCAATTGAGCCTAAAAGCGCCCTGTGGATCATAAGCGGTCTTTTTTCAGTGCCGTCGGCGTCCATATATGTTATACCAAAGCGTTCAGGCATGTTGAAATCGAACTGTATTGTTGAAAGCTGCCATTCCCTATCTGTTGCATCCTTAACTTTAATATCGATTTTAGGACCATAGAACGCGCCACCGCCCTCGTCAACCTCATACTCAAGTCCCTCGGAGAGAATGGCTTTTTTAAGGCTTTCTTCTGCGCTGTTCCAAAGCTTTACATCCCCTACGCTCTTTTCGGGTCGAGTGGAAAGATATGCTTTAAATTCTGTAAATCCAAAGTTCTTCAGCATATAAATAGAGAATCTCAATACCTCTTTTATTTCATCCTCCATCTGCTCCGGTGTACAGAATAAGTGGGCATCATCCTGAGTAAAGCCCCTTACACGCATAAGCCCATGCAATGAGCCTGCCTTTTCATATCTGTATACAGTTCCGAGCTCTGCCCATCTGAAGGGGAGCTCCTTATAGGAATGCTTTGATGATGAATAAACCATAATGGCAAACGGACAGTTCATGGGTTTTACGTAGTAGTCGGCCTTATCCATTTCAATGGGATGATACATGCTGTCCTTATAAAAACCAAGGTGTCCGCTTGTTTCCCAAAGCCACGATTTTCCTACATGAGGCGTATACAGAAGTTCATAGCCGTTTTTGTAATGCTCCTTACGCCAGAACGTTTCTATTTCATTGCGAATTCTTGCGCCCATAGGATGCCAATATACAAGTCCCGGACCTGCTTCTTCATGAAGCGAGAACAAGTCAAGCTCTTTACCTATCTTTCTGTGATCCCTTTCCGATATCTCTTTAAGATGGTTAAGATAATCCTTTAGATCCTTTGGATTCGTCCATGCTGTAGCATAAAGGCGTGTGAGCATCTTGTTCTTCTCATTACCTCTCCAATATGCACCGGCAACTGACAGAAGCGCAAACGAATCGGGATTGAGTTCTTTTGTGCTCTCAACATGGGGGCCCTTACATAAATCGGTAAAACCTCCCACGGTGTAAAATGAAACGTCCTCTCCCTCAGGTATGGCTTCAAGAAGTTCCAGTTTATATATCTGATCTTTAAATACTTCGGCTGCTTTACTGCGAGAAACAACCTGCTTTGTTATTGGCAGATTTTCTGCAATTATGCGCCTCATTCTTTTTTCTATTTCCGGAAAATCATCCTCTGTTAATGGACGAGGAAGATCGAAATCGTAGTAAAATCCGTTTTCGATTGCAGGTCCGATTGCTATCTGAGCTTCCGGAAACATCTCAAGTACGGCTGAGGCCATAACATGACTCATTGAATGCCTAATAACGGCCAATTTTTCAAACTTATCAATCTTAGACATGATGGTAATATTTTACGACAATATGCACTGTTTTTACAATGCGATGTGAGGGAGAGAATAAAGGCAATTATCGCTTTGAAGATATGTGCGCTGATATTCTGTTGCCTGCCATCTGTACAATTTCCACAAGTAAAATGATCACTATTATGGACATAATCATTATATCCGTCTGAAATCTTTGATAGCCGTAGCGAATTGCAAGATCTCCAAGCCCTCCGCCGCCTAATGCACCTGCCATTGCAGAATATCCGATAAGGTTAATTACGGTGAGCGTAAAGCCGTTTACAAGACCCGGCATTGCTTCAAAAAGCATTATTTTGAATATGATCTCTGCATTTGTGCTTCCCATTGCACGTCCTGCCTGAATTACTCCGCTGTCTATTTCTGAAAGTGCACTTTCAACAACGCGCGCAACAAACGGGGCTGCTGCTATTGAAAGAGGAATTATGGTAGCTGCCGTTCCTATTCCGCTTCCTATAATCAAACGTGAAAGAGGGATGAGCAAAATCATCAGTATTATAAACGGAAAAGACCTGAGAATATTAACTATTTTACCCAATGCAATGTTGACTGCCCTGTTTGGCGTGAGGCCTCCCTCTGCTTCCGAGCGAGTAATAAAAAGTGCAATTCCTATCGGAAGTCCAAGAAGCGTAGAAAACACTGAAGAGAAAAACACCATAATAAGAGTTTGCCATGTGCTGCTTAAAACCAACATTATATTCGCTGTATTCATTTGTATATTTCCTCTATTGTTACTCCGTCTTGCTTTAAGGTTTTGATGGCCTCTTCAATCTCTGTTGGAGTACCTATAAGGTCAACAAGGAGAGTTCCGAATTCATATTCCTTAACCACCTGAACTCCTGCTGCAAATATATTAAAGCTGACGCCCGTGCTTTTTGTAATTGATGAGATAACGGGAGTTGCCGTTTTACTTGATGGAAAACGCAGCAAGTATCTTCCGCCCTTTGAAAACTCAACAAGCCGATTACCATTCTCTGTTTTTTCCGATGTTTGAGATTTAAGATTAATAATAAAATCCCTTGTAACAGCGCTTTCGGGATGCGCAAATACCTTTTCAACCTCGCCTGTTTCAACAACCTTGCCGTCCTCTAAAACTGCAACAATATCGCAGGCATCACGAACCACTTCCATTTGATGAGTTACCATAACAACGGTAAGTCCAAGCTGTTTTTGTATATCCCTAATAAGCGACAAAATCTGTCTTGTTGTTCCGGGGTCCAAAGCACTTGTTGCTTCATCGCAAAACAGAACTTCAGGAGATGCGGCAAGCGCACGAGCTATAGCAATTCTTTGCTTCTGTCCGCCGGAAAGCTTTGATATACCGCTGTCGGCCTTATCCTTCAAGCCAACGATAGAAAGAAGCTCTTCGCATCTTTTTTTTATGTACCCCTTGTCCATACCGGCTATTTCAAGAGGATATGCTATGTTTTTTATTGCACTTCTGGATGAGAACAAATTGAAATTCTGGAATATCATACCCAAGCGACGTCGGGATTGAATAAGCTCACTCTTAGCAAGATTATCAACTCTTTTGTCGTCATAATACACCTCTCCGCTTTCGGGGCGTTCTAAAAGGCTTATCATTCTTAAAAGCGTTGACTTTCCTGCACCGCTTTTCCCGATTATTCCAAAAATCTTTCCTGAAGGAATCTTTAAACTTATATCGTTTACTGCATGTAATCCTTCGTAATTTTGAACAAGGTTCTTAACAGTGATTTCCATAATTAATGCAGACTATTTTATTGTTAATATGCATTTTTTTCAATAAAAGAACGTTGCATCCCCATATGAGAAGAACCTGTATTTGCTCTCCACGGCATGCTTGTAAGCGCGTTTTGCGTTGTCCATGCTTGAAAAAGCGCATACCAAGGCAAACAGTGTGCTCTCCGGCGTATGAAAGTTTGTAAGAAGCTTGTCAATCACATTGAACTTAAAACCGGGGTATATAAAAATATCGGTTTCGCCGCTGCCCTCATCTAATGACTTTGTATCGGAGTTCCACATGCTTTCAAGAGTTCTTACAACCGTAGTTCCCGATGCAACTATTTTTCTGCCCTCGCTTTTTGCTTTATTTATTATATTTGCAGTTTCCTTACTGATATTAAAATATTCGCTGTGCATTTTATGGTCTTCTATGTTGCTCTCCCTTAGCGGCATAAAAGTTCCCATGCCTACATGAAGGGTTACATACGTTATTATCACGCCCTTGTTTTGAATCTCATCAAGTATACTCTGAGTGAAATGCAGCCCTGATGTGGGAGATGCGCATGAACCGAGGTTTTTAGAATATACGGTTTGATAGCGTGACTCATCACTAAACTCATCCTCTCTTTTGATATAAGGCGGAAGCGGCACATGCCCCTCTTTATCAAAAAAGGACTCGTCAATCGGAGATTCAAATTTAATTGTACATATCCCGTCGTGCATTGATTCAATTACGGCTTTTGTGTTTTGAAATGAAAGCACCTCGCCTATGTGCCTGCGTTTTACTCGGTTTGTAATTACATTCCATCCATTCGCAACCGAGGATGGATGTAAAAACAAACATTCTACCTTTCCCCCGTTTTCGTTTTGGGCATAAACACGCGCTTTTCTGACCCTTGTGTCATTTAACACCAAAACATCTCCCTTATTCAGCAAAGAGGGAAAATCCGTGAATTTTTTATCGCTGTATTCGCCTGTAACCCTGTTAATAACAAGTAGTCTGTCGTCTGCCCTGCGAGAGGAAGGATATTGGGCTATCAATTCCTCGGGCAGATCAAAAGAGAAATCTGTTGTTTTCATCATCACCTCCGGAGAATGAACTTCCGATGAGTTTATATGCGGCCTGAGTTACAACCCTACCGCGCGGTGTGCGTTTAAGATATCCGCATTGAATAAGGTACGGCTCGTAGAAATCCTCAAGAGTATCTATGCTCTCTCCTATGGAAATTGACAAGGTCTCGGCTCCCACAGGCCCTCCGCCGTAGTGGTATATTATATTTTTGAGAATGTTTATATCCTGCGCCTCAAGGCCGTTTTCATTGATTTCCAGCCTTTTTAGAGCCTTTGATAAAAGATCTTTATCTATGATTTTCTTATCCTCGTTAACAGCAAAATCACGCAGCCTTTTTATAAGGCGATTGGCAATACGAGGAGTACCTCTTGAGGCTTTTGACAGCATGGTAGCCGCATCCGGAGTAAACTCAACCCCCATTATTTTTTCATTGCGTCCGATAATCAGTTTAAGCTCTTCCGGTGTATAAAAATCAAGACGAACCGTAATGCCGAATCTTGAATAAAGAGGAGCAGAAACTCCGCCTGCTTTTGTTGTTGCACCAATAAGGGTAAACGGAGAAAGGGGGACACGCATTGTTCTGGCAGAAGGCCCCTGTCCCACAACCCAATCCAATTCAAAATCCTCCATTGCAATATACAGCATTTCCTCAAGAGCAGGTTTAAGACGATGAATCTCGTCTATAAAAAACACGCTGTTCTCTCCAAGATTTGTAAGTATTCCGGCAAGGTCCTTAGGTTTGTCTAAAACCGGGGCTGAGGTATATCTAATGGGAACTCCCATTTCGGAGGCTATAATTCCGGCAAGCGTGGTTTTTCCAAGCCCCGGAGGAGCTGATAAAAATACGTGATCCAAGGCTTCGGAACGTTTTTTTGCGGAGTTTATAAACACTTTGAGATTGTCTTTTACCTTCTCCTGTCCCATAAACCCCGAAAATGCGGTCGGACGAAGAATGGTATCCTCCATTTTGTCGTCATCCTGAAGTGAGGGGGACATAAGAGATGTTTTGTTCTTATCCATTGTAAAGTTCCTTTAATAAGGCTGTGAACAATTGCTTTTCTTTTTCTTCGCTGCTGAGAGAGGCGAATTTATCAGCATTGTCATTCAATATTCCCTCAAGAGCTTTTTTAACATCCTCTTTTTGATATCCCATATCGCACATAGCGTCTATAATATCGCTAAACGGCATGAGTAAAGCAGAAAGAGAACTCTTTGGTTTATCGTTTCTTTCTATTTCAACAAGCTTTTCACGGAGCATTATAAGAATTTTTTGCGCTGTTTTTACCCCAAGGCCGGGAATGGATGAGATCTTTTTTACATCACCCTTATCAAGTGCTTCAATAAACTCACGAGTTGACATACCTGAGAGTATTTTCAAGGCCTGTTTAACTCCGATTCCCGATATACTGTTTAATTCCTCAAAAAGTTTTCTCTCTGTTATATCTTTAAAGCCTATAAGGTACATAGTATCCTCTCTGTGAATAAGGAGCGTATATAACTTGACGCTTTCTTTTTTTGCAAGATATCCCATAATTGCACTTGATGTTTGTGACGACACAAGGATAGAAAATTCTATTCCGCTATCTGTGTTAATATAGGCATGCATAAGTGTAAGACCCGTAAGGCGACCTTCTATTGAATTTATCATAATTAAAACTATAAATTATCGTAGGTTGTTTATCAATGATACAAAAGTGATTGTCAGTGTTTAATCAAAAGAAATAATTAAAAGATATTATTCTCGTTTGTTAAGTATGGAACATATTCCTCATACATTTCCCAAATGATAACATCCGGCTTAAAATCACTGATATATTCATCTGTATTTTTCTTTGCAATCGGAGAAAGCCAGCCACGTCCTGCAGTCCACACGTAATCAACTTTTGAAAAATATGATGAAACAAAAGGGGCTAAGAATTTTGCTTTAATAGGAGAACGCTCTGTGTCGTAATGAAAAAACGAATCACGAAATACTATTGCTTTTGGTCCATTTGGATTAAATTTGCTTTCTGTAGTCATGTATAAATGGTAAAAATTTCCAAGCACATCACCGCCTATATTTTGATGTTCAACATAATGCGTTGTGGTATAATAATCGTTCCATATTCCTGTTTTAGGAATCACATCCCATCCTATTGTTTTACTGTTAATTTTATTCGTTTCCTTTTTATCGTTTACATCATCAGATTTACAAAAAAAATAACTATATTCAAACTCAGACGGCATTTTATTAAAAGAGATTGCCTTTAATCCTGGAAGTATGTATTCTTCAAAAACACACTCAGCTCCGATATTTGTCCAGTGATTGTCGGTGGCATAGTAAATGGGATAATCCATTCTGTATCTTTCTTTTCTTAAATATTCGACCGGGTATATAATATCTAATCCTTCTTCTTTTGCTTTATTAACAATTCTTTTGGATAGAGTTTCGCCTTCGGGCTGTTGATATGGAACTTTATCGGGATAAACATTGTGTTTGTAAGGTGCAATCAGAACAATAAGTTTAATGCCGTTTTTATTACAATATTCTTGTTTCTTTTTTATAACTCTAATTGCAGTTTCCACATCTTCATCAGAATAATCCGCTACATTCAGGAAGGCTTCAATTTCATCCATAGAAAAAACAAAACCATCCCCACCAACCACGTTTCCGGTTTTTTTTGGAGCAATCGGTTCAATTGTAGAGGAATATATTCTTCTAAACGTTTTCTTCGCCCCGAAACGATCGTCAACATACGATACCAACTCTGTCCTAAAGTTTTTATTTAATTCTCTGTTGTTAAACAACTTTGGAAATCTTTGTAACATTTTGTTTTCTTCTATTGAAATTTCCGAATGAAAATCAAAAAGTACTAACGGAAGAAGAAGAAAGAGTAAACATATTACAATAAAAATTATCTTCAAAACTTTCATATCTATCCTTTAAAACCTAAAGTATATAAACGGGTTGAACGCTCCATTCGCAACAGACAAAACAGAAAAAAACAACAGTACAAGCAAAATAAGATACTTGGTGCATTCACATACAATTTTTACCCTTTCGTCCTGGAGTATTATAAATTGTAATTTCCTTTTCCACGGAAAACAGAAAAATATCCCAAAACAGAATGAAAGCCAAAATTCAATTGACAGCAATTCTTTAAGAAGAGGCGTGTTTACAAACTTTTGATACGGCTCTATAAAAATGCCAAGAGATGTAAAGTTAATGCCAAACATTTTAAGCACAACCTGTAAGAAAACATTCGACCTATCAAACAATAACCACAAAACAATTATTCCAACAAGCGTTAATACGTGTTTTATCAAACAAACAACAATTGAAAATAACTTATTATGAATTTTGTTCTCTCTCTTTTTACTTCCCCTTATATTACACAACACAACCAACACACCATTTATAATTCCCCACAATACAAAGTTCCATGACGCACCGTGCCACAGACCGGTTAGGAAGAATACAAAAAGCACATTAAAAATTGTCCTACTCTTCCCTTTTTTGTTTCCGCCAAGAGGAATGTAAACGTAATCTCTAAACCAAGACGACAAAGATATGTGCCATCTTCTCCAAAATTCTTTAAAAGAACTTGCTATATACGGATAATCAAAATTTTCTTCAAATGTAAATCCAAACATACTGCCGAGTCCAATAGCCATATCACTGTAACCCGAGAAATCATAATATATTTGAAGAGCATAACTTACAGATGCAATCCACGCATAAAAACACGTATATTTAGCATAATTCAATCCAAAAATATACGAAGAGACTTCTGCGAGCACATTTGCTATTAGCACTTTTTTTGAAAGACCTATAATAAATCTTTCAAGCCCATATATAAATTTATCACGTGTTATATCTCTATTGTAGAATTGTTTATTAATATCAGAGTATCTAACTATGGGACCGGCAATCAATTGTGAGAAAAACATTATATATAAAAGCAGATAGCAAAAATTCTTTTGCTTTATTTCCGGTGTCCTATAAACATCAATAAGATACGACATCCCTTGAAATGTATAAAACGAAATCCCAATCGGTAACAAGACATTTATTTGAGGATTTTGAAAACTGAATATAATTGAAAGAATTTCTACGAAAAAACCTAAATACTTATAAAAAAATAAAATAAGAACGTTTAAAACAATGCCGATGCTTAAAACTATCCGCCTATGCTTTGCTTCTTTCTTTCCACAAAGTAATCCGCATACATAATTAATACAAACTGAAACAAGAAGGGTAAACAAATGTACCCCCCCCGAGCGTGTAGAATAAAATTGAAAACACTAATAAGATATAGTTTTTAATTCTAATGTTCTTTGTTACAGATGAAAACAACACAACCGCAGGCAAGAAAAAGAATAGAAAAGAAACCGAAGAAAAAACCATAATAAACTTATCCTTTTATAGCGTTTCTCATATTGAATGTTGCGCAGTATGTTATTGCACCGGCAACGCTGTCTGCCGCATGATCGCTTTTAATCTTGTCCTTCATGCCGGTTGTAAGCATAACCATCTTTCTGATTTGCTCCTTGTCTGCGCCTCCTACCCCTACTATGGCTTTTTTAATTTCAGTAGGCGTAAACAGTCTGACATCAATACCTGTGTTATTCAACGCATACGAAAGAGCGCCTATAACTTTTGCAACACTTATTCCTGAGGATATGTTTTTGACAAAGAATATATCCTCTGCCCCACATCCCTTTGGATTGTATTTTTGAACTATTTGTAATATTGAAGAAACTATTTCGGCAATTCGGGGTGTTAAATCGTTTGACGGAGATGTTTTTATAACTCCGTAATCTATAACGGAATACCTGTTTCCGTCGCTTTCAACTATACTCCACCCCGTATTTGCCAAACCGGGATCTATACCAAGAACCCGCATTACTCTTCGTCGTAATCTTCCGGAAGTTCTATGTTAGACGAAACTGTTTGAACATCATCCAATTCTTCAAGATGATCTATAATGTTCATAACCTTTTTTGCTTTTTCTTTATCGAGCGCAACTTTCTGATCGGCAACGCGTTCAACATCTGCCGTAAGCTGCTCAAAACCCTTGCCCTGAAGCGTTTCAAGAACAGAGGCAAAGTCAGCAGGATCCGTTGTAACAACTATTACTTCGCCATCCCCCTGTACATCTTCGGCGCCTGCATCCAAAGCAACCTCAAATATCTGATCTTCGGTATATTTAGTTGCATCATACGTAATAGTTCCTTTTGTTTGGAACATATACGATACACATCCTGTGGCACCAAGTGATCCGCCGAGCTTTGTAAGAGTAGATCTGACATCTGCTGCTGTACGGTTTTTATTATCGGTAAGAGTATCAATTATTATAGCAACTCCACCGGGGGCGTATCCTTCATAAGTTAATTCATAGAATGTGGCATCCCCTAATTCTCCCGAACCTTTTTTAATTGCTTTTGTAATATTATCCTTTGGCATGTTTTCGGCTCTTGCTTTAAGGATTGCTGTCCTTAAACGAGCATTTGAATCGGGATCAGGGCCGCCCATCTTTGCTGCTACTGATATTTCTTTGATAAGTTTTGTAAACTTTTGACCTCTTGCCGCATCAGCAAGACCCTTTTTATGTTTAATTGTTGCCCATTTACTGTGTCCTGACATTTTTTTCTCTCTTTTTTAAATGGATTAATTACAAAGTAATATTATGTTATAGCTAATAATCATGTCAACTTTTTACAATAGAATCACTAAATCCAAATTGTTCTTTTATAACTTGTAAAATTTGCGATTAAGGGGTAAATCTTTGCCCCCTCTCATAAGAATGAATAACGTACTTTACGCTCAATCTTTAAGAGGGGGGACAAACCACGCCTACAAAGGCCGTATTAAAACACCATCATGTACTCGCGTACCACCTCATAACCGCCACTAAACATTATGCTGTCCAAACCTGCGGCGGAGAGCAAAATCTGTTTACCGTCAAGTTCTATAACTGAGCCCATATCAGGACGGAGTGAATTATTCAGCTTAAGCTTAAATCTATGATTTTTGTTATCTATATTGGGGAATACAGCAGAGAGATCTGCTTCAAAAAGCCCCTCGTCCTCTTCGTATAAAAATGTACCGTTCACATTATTAGCGAAAGTCATGCGTGGATTGTTGTAAGGTACAAAAACGGCATTTGTAACCGTATAGAGGTCTATTCCTCTATAGTCCCTTTCTCTGATACGGCCGCTCTTTAAAAAGAACACGCTGTCACGGTCCCTGTCCCTTGCATCATCGGCGGTAATAATAATAGCCGCAAAGGACTTTAATATATTCCACTCCTGAGCACTTATGTTGGATAGCGTATTATCCCCCCCTGTCGTGGGCGATGCGGAAGTTGCACCGGATAACGCAGAGCCCATATCATCGATCAACATAGGAAGGTTGTTGTTTTGAGAAAGCGAGCTATTAGCCTGCTGTGGACTATTGTTAGCAACCGTTGCACTTGATACAATGCCATAGTTGTCTTTATATGAGGAGCGATCTTTTGCCTGATATGCAAAAACCGATAAAGATGATGAAAGGATCATCATGCCTACAATAGTTGTACATTGAATTATTCTTTTGCTTTTCATACAATTAATAATGACAACACCTATATTAAAAAGTCAAATTTTATCCCTATCTCACGTGCTTTGAATTCCGTATTGTTGAATAAAAAAACCCTAAAATATATAATAATATTGCCTAATTTGTCAATTTTTTAACATTTTGACGACAAAAGGCAAAGGAAGAGTGATAAGCCATGAAAAAGAGTGAATTGTTCACCTTGCTGGACAAGGAAAAAATGATGCAAACCGGGGTGTTTGATCATGATACGGAAGAGTATAAGAAAATATACGAATATTTAAAAGAACTCAAAGACAACGACAACGCAGAGGAATTAAGCGAGAATAAGCAAAAAGCTGAAGTAACTCCCAACAAACCGCTTTGCGATTTCATTCTTGCCGTAATCGATGCATTAAACAAAGATTATTCTAACCTTGTTTCTCTTACTCAAAAAGCACATTCACTTTCAAAATGGCAATATGTTCTTCTATATGCCTCTATTATTTTAGAGCTGAATCCCCTTGATACCTTTGCATCGGGAGCAAAAATTCATGCCCTTGAAAAAACAGGAGCAGATAAAGAGGAACTCAAAAGCGAAATTCTTCGTTACACAATGCATAAGGAAGATGAGATAAAGATGCTTTTATATCTTTCTGATATGTTTGAAAAAGACGGAGAAAAGGATGAGGCTGTTTTAACAGTAAAGCGTGCTCTATCAAGAGCTATAAAGAATAAGTCTATAAAAGATATCAAGGATGTTTCGGACAAAATATTAAAGGACAATTCTATAGATCTTGAAGCTCTTGTATGCATGTTTGATACAACACAGGCAAAATCCCTTGACGACAAATTTGAACCGTCATTTGCGGACATATACAGAGCTATTCAAAAAACCGAAAACTATCCCCTTATCATTAAGGGTATAAAACTCATCATCTCCACTTCCACAAAGAACACCAAGTATAAAACAGATCTTGTAAACGCTTATAAAAAATTATATGCCTCCTCTTCTCGCCTTGATGAATGCCTTTCTCAATCGGGTTTGGAAGCCGACTACCCCATAGATTTGAAGAAAGCTATAATCGATTTTGAAAAGGACATATCAATTGATAAAGGAACTTTTGTTTATCACAACAGCTACGGTATCGGAAGGGTTATATCCGCTACGGGAGAAACGATAATAATTGATTTTGTAACAAAACGAAAGCATCAGATGTCCCATAAAATGGCCCTTTCAAGCCTTACCATACTGCCTAAAACGCATATATGGGTTCTAAAAGAATTTGTAAATAAAGAAAAGCTTAAGGCAAAATTCATAGAGGATCCCAGATGGGGCGTTATTACTCTTTTAAAGAGTGAAGATGATTCGTTTAAGCTTATGAAAAAGGAAATTGTCCCTTCCATATTAAACGAAACGGAATGGCAGACCTTCTATCAGAAGGCTAAAAAAATAGTAAAATCCGATCCGTATATTTCCTCATCTCCCAATATGCCTGACAGTTATATTGCAACGGATACTCCCGTATCGAACGATGAAAAAATATATACGGCATTTAAACACGAAACGGATTTATTTGCTAAAATACGCCTTGTAAAGGATGCACTTGATGCAGGCGTTTCTTCAGAAAGCGAATGTATTCTTAACATGTTAAAGTTTTTCGGTATGGAATTGAACTCCTCCATATCATCGTTTGAATACGTAGTATCGCATATGTTTTTGATGTTCCTTTCCACGGGAAAACAAAAGATAAAGGAAGCCTCTGCGTATATCAAAAAAACGGATTATGAAATAATAGTGCGCCTTCCTGCAAATAAGATCCCCGAATACTTCAGCAAAATTCAGGATCCTGATATTCGCAAGTATTTCGCTGACAAAATAGCTAAGTTCTCAAAGGAATGGAAAGAGGTTCTTACTGAAGCTTACACACTTCTGCCCGATGCAAGCATCGAAAAGATTATGGAAAAAAGAGGCTATGATTCATTCATCACGGATATGATGAAAAAATCATTCTTTATAGTAAAGCAAAACCCAACGCTGTTCCTGTATTTACTTAAAAAATACTCACTGCCTGAGGAATGGAAGAATGCGGGGAAATCAACGTATGATTTGATACTCGCTCAGATGAACGTGTACAATTCATTCCCCGGAAGCGACAGAGCGCGCAGTGTATATTCAAACCTGTTTGATAAAAAGATGATTTATCAATTTATCGATGAAACAGACGACGATATAATACTTACGAACCTTGAAAAGAATATTTCGCTCTCCCCCAGCCTTGATGAACTCAAAAAACAAGAGATTAAGCACATTATTTCTACAAAGCTTGAAAAGGCAGGAAAGCTTGTAACGGAAACACCTCAAAAAGAACAGAAACGATATCAGGGATTACAGTGTTTGGTTTCGTCGCTTGAGAAGAAGAAGAAAGAGCTTGAACATCTTATCACGGTGGAAATACCGAACAATGCTAAGGATATAGGCGAGGCAAGAGAGCTTGGTGACCTTAGAGAAAATGCCGAATATCAGTATGCAAAAGACAAGCAAAAGCTGTTGAACAATCAAATGCAAAAGCTTGAAGCCGAACTCAAAGAGGCAAAGATAGTCAACCTTGATACGGTTGATCCTTCAAGCGTGTGTTTTGGTACCGTCGTTGAGATAAAAGATGAAATTGAAGGCACAACATTTACTTATACCGTTCTCGGTCCGTGGGAAAGCGATCCTGATAAAAACATTATATCGGTAACTGCTCCTGCAATACGTGAGATATACGGAGCAAAAGCCGGCGACAGACTAAAGTTCAACATGAACGGTGATAACAAAGATTGGACAATAGTTTCAATTTCAAAATATACGGTATAAGCTATCGTATTATTAAAAGTCCTTCACACGCTGTGGAGGACTTTTTTTTTTGATTGCAAGGCAATACTCTTTGTGATGCCATTATGTTTGGCAGAATATAATTGGAATATGAAACTGATTAACAGGGCTGTATGTACGCCTCCCACAAGCACAAGTGCAGCCCTACGCTTTTAGAGGAAGTGATATCAAAGCATTCCTATCTGTCTTTCAAGGAAGATTACCCCTATTGATACAAGTACAACAAGCAGTGAAATAACAAAACCATGAATCATGGGCGCCGGGCCGGCTTTTTTCATATCTTTAAAGCTTGTATTAAGCCCTATTGCCGCAAGGGCTGCAACCATAAGAAATTTGCTGATATCCTTCATTACTTTTGACACTTCAACGGGAATTACACCAAAGCTTTTAAGAACGGACATGGCAACAAAGCCCAAAATGAACCATGGGAAAATTGAAGATATGTTTACGTTGATTTTCTCGCTTCCGTCCGTTAACTTCTGTTTTTTCTTTAAATTCATGTTTATAAAAGCGAATATAATGACGGTCGGTATTATTGTAAGAGTTCGTGTAAGCTTAACCATTGTAGCATAATCCCCTGCTGCTTCACTGTAAGCAAAGCCTGCAGCAACTACAGAAGATGTGTCATTAACGGCAGTACCTGTCCAAAGTCCGTACATAATATCGTTAAGTCCCATAGCCCTTCCCAAAATAGGAAAAACTACAACCATTATCATATCGAATATAAATGTTGCCGACATTCCAAATGCTATATCAATGTCATCCGCTTCTATCACGGGGGCAATTGCTGCAATCGCAGAACCTCCGCATATCCCTGTTCCTGCAGATATCAGATTTGACATTTTCCAATTAAGTTTAAATATGCGACCCGAAACGTACCCAAGTCCAAAACAGGTAGCCAAGGTAAAGATCATAAGGAATAGTGAGTTCTTTCCGACTTTCAATACAGTTGTTATATCCAAGCTTGCCCCAAGTAGAATAATTGCAAATTTAAGAACCTTTTTCGATGTAAACTTTATTCCCTTTGACATGAGTTCATTCGGGTGTTTTATCAAGTTAATCCCCATGCCTATAAACATGGCTATAACTGATGCACCTATAATGTGAATAGGAATAAGACCCTCGATAAATCTGGCGACGATTGCTATCAGTACCGAAACTGCAAACCCCGGAACAATCATAAGTAATTTTTTCATTTTGTTTTCCTTAAATACTTAAAAAGTATAATTCAAAACAATACATATATGAATATCTAAAAAGCCAGGGACGATTATGAAAATAAAAAAAGGGGGGAAAAGCCCCCCCCTTTTGTTTTGATTGTTATTACACACGCGGTGTAGCTACAGAAGGATTTGCTGCGAAGTCAGCATATTTTGTTGAAGTAAACTGACCTGCAGGAACAATTTCACCGGACTTGATTTTAGCAT
>JAQYLW010000010.1 GCA_028719825.1 Spirochaetales bacterium
ATATGAAGTAATTCGTCAGGGTGGAGGAACACTTGCAGGAGAAAATGCTGATGTAGTTGTTGATTATACTATGGCAGTAGGGAATGAAGATAATGTTATAGACAGTGCAGAGGATGCAAACTTTTTGACAGAAAATCTAATCAAGGGCGCAAATGAGGGGATAGCTCTTATGAACACGGGTTCCGTGTTTAAATTCTACATTCCTCCGAAAATAGGATACGGAGACTCCAATATAAGAAATATCCCGCCTAACTCAGTTTTAATTTTTACAGTAACGTTAAAAAAGATAAACGTGGCAGAGGAGGCAAATAAATGACAGTTAATGTAAAAAATTCATGGTGGTTGACATCTTTATTCGGTTTGCTTATTGCAGTGCTTGGAATATTAATGATTGCATATTCTGCATCTGCATGGAAGATCCTTATAGTTCTTGTTGGCTTGGGCTTTGTTATAAACGCATTTTTTGATATCAGTACTATTAAATTGTCACCCATAGTATTTAAAAAATGGGCAATAAGCAACACGGTGTTAAACATGTTGCTTGGAGTATTGATGATAATTCTGCCATGGTTTGTAAGTACCATAATCAGTTGGGTTATAGGAACACTTCTTATTATTTACGGTATAGGAATGATAAGCGAAGTCTGTGTATTCCGTCCTCAGTATCTTTTAACAAGGATGATAATAGTCAGTCTTTTATCAATTGCATTCGGAGTACTGTTCATCTTTGATCCAAGCAGTTTTTCCACAACGGTTATGCTTGTTATAGGTATTCCATGCATTGTTGTAGGCGTTATGCTCTTAGTAGGCTCTATAATATATAGAGTTAAAAAAGGCAAAGTGCAAAATGGTCATATTTTTAGTGACGATGCTCCTACTTATGAGCAGACTGCAACTGTTATAAGCGAGGAAGAAAACAGTACAGAATCCCCCTCGTCAGACAACTCGTAAAACAGTGGAGATAACAATAAAACAGGAGGAGGCATTAGGGTTATACTCCTCCTTGGTTTTAAGCTGGAATGATTGTTTTAATCTTACCGGCGCAAAAACGCAAAATGAGTTTTATAGCGAACACGTTGAGTTCTCTATAAGATTTTCATCATATTTAGAGGAGTATATAGCTTCTTTATCTTCAACAAACAGCATTTCGTTTGCGGACATAGGAAGCGGTGCCGGCATTCCCATTATTCCGCTTGCCGTTCTTTTGAATAAATATAACATCAGTTTTCAGGCAGTTGAGCGATCTCATAAACGCTGTGTTTTTTTGCGCTATGTCAATTCGCTTTTAAAAAGCAAGGGCTACATCAACAACGATATTCGCATTATGGAATGCGATCTTAAAAACCTTAATTCCAAGTTTGATATAATCACCTTTTGTGCGCTCTCAAAGGTTCAAAAAATAGAAAAGGATCTTATTCGTTTAATAAAGCCATCAGGATGTATTTTTGCTCCAAAGGGAACTTATGAAAACGCTTTGAATGAGATTAAAAACATTGATAAGCTAAAGGGAGAGCTTTGCAACATAGGCAGTGAGGGAAATTATTCGGCAACGGTTCTTAAGCTGTATTTGTAACTTGTAAATTAATAATGTAATTCAATATAATAACTTAGTTATGATTACGGTTAGCAACTTGTCTCTTTCTTATGGAACGCAGACTTTATTTAAAGATGTAAATATTAAATTCACTCCGGGAAATTGTTACGGAGTAATAGGTGCAAACGGGGCTGGTAAGTCAACTTTCCTAAAAATTCTCTCCGGTGAAATTACCCAAGACGGGGGGAGTGTTACAATAACGCCCGGTGAAAGACTTGCCACCCTTAAACAGGATCACTTTGCTTATAACGATTATAAAGTTTTAGATACCGTTATAATGGGGTACGACAAGCTTTATAAAATAATGAAAGAGAGAGAAAGCATATATGAAAAACCGGACTTCGACGAGCAAGATGGAATAAGGGCAAGCGAGCTTGAAGCCGAATTTGCCGAACTCGGAGGATGGGAGGCGGAAAGCGAGGCTGCATCTCTTTTGTCAAACATAGGAATCAAGGCCGAATACCACAACAAACTCATGAGTGAAATTGAGGACAATATGAAGGTAAGGGTTCTGCTTGCCCAAAGCCTTTTTGGCAATCCCGACATACTTCTTCTTGACGAGCCTACAAACCACCTGGACCTTGCATCCGTTGCATTTCTTGAGGACTTTCTTGCTGACTTTAAGAATACGGTTATCGTTGTTTCCCACGACAGGCATTTTTTAAACACGGTTTGTACTCATATTGTTGATATCGATTACGACAGGGTTCAGCTTTATGTGGGTAACTACGACTTTTGGTATATGTCATCCCAGCTTGCTCAACGACAGGCAAAGGATGAGAAGAAACGCTCTGAGGAAAAAATTGCCGAACTTAAAGAATTCATACAGCGTTTCTCATCAAACGTTGCAAAGGCTCGTCAGGCAACAAGCAGAAGAAAACTTATTGAAAAACTTACGATTGATGATATAAAGCCTTCAAAACGACGCTTTCCTTACGTGTGTTTTAAGCCGTTGAGGGAGATAGGAACAAATGTCCTTGATGTGGATAACCTCAGCGTTGATATACGGGGCGAAAGAGTTCTAAGCTCGTTCTCACTCAGGGTAGAAAAAAAGGATAAGATCGCTTTTGTAGGTCCCTTCCACGCTGCAAAAACAGCGCTCTTTGATGCAATTTGCGGTAAAATTGATCCATCGGAAGGCGAGTATAAATGGGGCGTGACAACCTCCTCTAGTTATTTTCAAAAGAATGCCGACAGTGAGTTTGATACAGATGATACAATTCTTGAATGGCTTTCTCGTTTTGCACCGGAGGACAGCGACGAAACCTATTTACGATCGTTTTTGGGGCGAATGCTTTTTTCCGGCGATGAGGTGTTTAAAAAATGTAAGGTGCTCTCCGGCGGAGAAAAAGTGAGATGTGTTCTTTCAAAGATGATGCTTGAAAGCTCAAACGTTCTGATTTTTGATGAACCTACAAGCCATTTGGACCTTGAGGCGATAGAGGCATTGAACAATGCTCTTATAGATTTTCCCGGCGTAGTTTTGTTCAATTCTCACGATCATCAATTTGTTGAAAGTACTGCAAACAGAATAATAGAAATTGCTCCTTGCGGAATAATTGACAGAAGGATGAGTTTTGACGCTTATATGGCCGATGAGAGCATTAACGCTATCAGAAAAGGCCTTGGAAGTGATGATGAAATCATTAAAATCTGACAAGTCCTTTTTGGTAATTGATCTTGGAAACAGCACGCTTGCCGCAGCCGTATTTCACAATGAACAGGTTGTATTTTTTAATAAGTATTTTTCATCTCTTTCCATCAATTACAAGGACTTTAAGGATTTGGTTTTCAATTTAAATGAAGACCTTAACAAGGCCGATATAATAATTGACGAAATTGTTTTTTCATCTGTTGTTAAAAGCAAAACACCCCTGTGTTTAAAAGCGCTAAAGCACTATTTCAAAAAGGACTCTAATATAATCACAAATAACATTAAAACTCCATATGTGAATTTGAATACCGAAGAAATAGGGTCGGACATATATGCAAACCTTGTAGAGGGAAGGATAAAATGCCCTCAAAAACCATGCGTTGTTGTGGATTTCGGTACGGCAATGACGGTAAGCGTAGTGAATGATAGGGGAGATGTTACGGGCGTAGTTATTTACCCCGGAGTTCAGACAAAGAAAGAGAGTTTGTTCAATAAGGCACCACTTCTTCAAAAGCTTTATAAAAAACAAACAGGTAAGAATCCTGTTGAAATAAATCAGAATACTAAAGCGGATAACACAAAAAAAGCAATTGATATAGGGATGTATTACGGAACTTCAGGTGCTGTAAAATCGATAGTAAGTTTTTTTGAAAATCAAATCAATAAGGATTGTTATCTGTTGGCAACGGGTGGGGATTCGGGTGTTTTTGCTCCTTTTATCGGAGTTTTTGACGAAACGGATGAACTTCATACTCTTAAAGGAATATATCATATTTATAAATACGCCTTATAATGGATGTTCTTAAACGACAGCTTCAAGACTATGTTTCGTCACTCTTAAATTCAAATCAGACCTATCCTTTTGTTTTTTCATCATCCTCATCCCTTGTTACGGCATCCCTTGCAAAACAGGTTCTTTCTGTAACAGAAGGGCGAGTGTTTGTAATCGGACCTTCGGATGATGAGCTTCGTCTTATCTATGATGATTTCAGGTTTTTCTCACCATCATCTGTTTATTTTCCACCATCAGGTGTAAGCATTGGTAAAAAATGCGATATATCATCTTCCGTCATCTCATCTCTAAAAGAACTGTATTCGGCGCAGCATGAAATAATTCTTGTAAGCTTATGGTCGCTTTGCTCCTTAATCCCTTGTTTTGATTCACTTATCGGAGAATTGCACCTGTCAGTCGGCGATAGTGTGGACTACAAAGTGCTATCCGAACAGTTGGTGTCGTCAGGGTACACTGCGGTTCAGAGAATATCATCAGAGGGTGAATTTGCCTTAAAGGGAGAGGTTGCAGAGATATTTCCGTTTTCTTCAAATTGCGCATATCGATTTTTGCTCAATTTTGACACCATCGAAAAGATCTATTCGTTTTTTCCTTTTGAAAACGACAAAAAAAGCGTTGAAGAAAACAGTATAGATATAGTTCTCTCATCTGATGAACGCAACACAGAAAATATAAAGTATGATTTTTTTACATCGATTTTTACAAATAAAGACTCATTCATTTTTTTGGGAAAGGAAAAACTTGCAGAATCGCATAAGCATATTTTAAACAGAGCATCCGATACTTTTAAAGAGAGCTATACCTCAGGGGTTCAGCTTTCATTTAAGGAGATGGTTCCCGATTTTAATGAAGTCTTTAAGGATATAAACCGCAGCAGAATATATATAAGGCAGGATATAGTGCTTCAAAACGAAGAAGCCGTAAATTTTTCCACCGAGGGGCCACGTTCGTTTTTCGGTGCTTTTAACATGTTTAAAGCCGAACTTGAATCCCTTTGTAAGGAGGGGTATTCATCCTATGTTTTTGTACACGGAATGCTTCAGGCAGGAAGGTTTAAAAACATGCTGTTTACACAAGATGATAAAAGTTCTATTGACGAAAGCAACACAAATGTTGTTAACGCATCAATATCTTCAGGCTTTTGTATTCCGTCTTTAAAACTGATTGTTTTTACAGATGAGGAGATATTCCGCCGCCGCCGTTTTGTAAAAACCACGCTTTCAAAAATAGAATCCTCACCGCTTGATTCATTTTCCGATTTGAACGAGGGCGATCTTGTAGTTCACATCAATTACGGCATAGCAAGGTTTGTTTCTCTTGAAAGAATGGATGTCAACGACTCTGTGAGGGACTATATCAAGCTTGAGTTTAAGGACGAAGAGTTTTACTACGTGCCTATTGAAATGGCAAACCTCATTGAGCGATACATAGGGGACAGCAGCAAAGTAAGCCTTTCGTCCCTCTCATCCTCGCTTTGGGAACACAAGAAAAAACGCGCCGCAGAAAGTGCACGCCAGCTTGCCGAAGAGCTAATTTCTTTATATGCAAAACGAAAACAAACACAGGGGTTTGCACACGCTGCGGACAGTGAGTACCAATACATGTTTGAAGCAGGGTTCTGCTATGATGAAACGCCTGATCAGAGAATTGCGCTTAGCGAAATCAAAAAGGATATGGAATCCGATTCGGTCATGGACAGGCTTTTATGCGGAGATGTCGGATACGGTAAAACAGAGATAGCATTTCGTTCAGCCTTCAAGGCTGTTATGAGCGGAAAACAGATTGCTTTTCTTGCTCCCACAACTATTCTTGTTCATCAGCATTTTCTTAATTTCTCAAACAGGGTTAAGAATTTTCCGCTTGAAGTGAGAGAACTGTCACGAACCGTTAAAAGCTCTATTCAAAAGCGCACGATAGAAGATATAGCTTCGGGAAAAGCAGATGTGATTTTTGGCACTCAGCGCCTTTTACAAAAGGACATCCACTTTAAAAACTTAGGATTGCTTGTAATTGATGAAGAGCAGCGTTTCGGAGTTAAGGATAAGGAGAAAATTAAAGAGATTAAAACAAATGTAGATACGCTTTCGCTTTCTGCAACACCGATTCCCAGAACTCTTTATATGAGCCTTTTAAAAATCAGGGATATATCAACGCTTAAAACGCCGCCACAGGACAGGAAAAGCGTAATTACCTATATTGGAGAGATAAGCGACTTTATCATTAAAGAAGCCATTGAAAAAGAGCTTATGCGAGGCGGTCAGGTTTTTTATTTGCATAATAGAGTTGAGGACATCCTATCCGTTAAAGCTCGTCTTTCTGCTCTTGTTCCCGGCATAATAGTAGAGTGTGCTCACGGGCAGATGAATCCGGATGTAGCCGAAGATATAATGGAGAGCTTTGTCAACGGCGGAATCAATGTGCTTATCAGTACAACGATTATAGAAAACGGCATAGACATTCCAAACGCAAATACAATAATTGTAGATAATGCAACAATTTACGGAACATCTCAACTATATCAGCTTCGCGGCCGTGTCGGCAGATCGTCAAAACAGGCATATGCTTATCTGCTTTATAAAAGCGACAAGACAATTTCTGAAGATGCAATAGACAGGCTTAAAGTTATTTCCGAAAACATAGAATTAGGCTCCGGCTTCAAGGTTGCCATGAGGGATCTTGAAATGAGAGGGGCGGGGAATCTTCTTGGCAAGGAACAAAGCGGCTTTGTATCGGATGTGGGCTTGGATTTGTACATACGGTTGATTGACGAAAGCATTAAAAAACTTGAAGGCAAAGAGATTGAGGATAACGAGGTGTTTTTGGATATAGAATCCACAGCCTTTATCCCTGATTCATATATTTCAAAAATTGAGGATAAAATGGAGGTTTACAAAAAGATTGCATCCTGTACCTCCGAGGGCGAATACGAGAGCATAGTAAGTATGGTTGAAACACGCTTTGGTACGCCTCCTACGGATGTTTTATCGCTTTTCTATATAGCGAAGCTCAAAATTTGCGCAAAAAAACTGCATATAGCATCCATCAGGGAAAAAAACGGACAGGCCGAGATAACTTTTTCAAAAGTTAGCCTTGTAAATATCGATAAAGTATTAAATCTGATAAAAACATCAGGCGGAATAATTTCACCCTCATCTCGTAAGGCAGGCGTTCTTATTATAAATACAAAAGGGGTTAACAGCATAAACAAGGCATTGTTCATTCAGGAAAAATTAGAAAGGCTTTTATAAATTCTTGCCTCTTATAGCTCGGATTATTATATACAACGCCCTTTTTTTATTGTATAATTATACACGATTAAAATATCTTTAGAGGGGATATAATGAAAACAAAGAAAATGGTTTGTATAGACGGAAATGCTGCTGCGGCTCATGTTGCATATGCATTTTCTGAAGTGGCAGCTATTTACCCGATTACTCCGTCATCACCTATGGGTGAAAATGCCGAAGCATGGGCTGCTGCCGGTAAAAAAAATATGTGGGGCAAAAAGCTCGACATTATAGAGATGCAGAGTGAGGCAGGGGCCGCCGGAGCTGTTCACGGTTCACTTTCGGCAGGAGCTCTTACAACAACCTTTACAGCATCACAGGGATTGCTTTTAATGATCCCTAACATGTTTAAAATTGCAGGTGAAATGCTTCCTACGGTTTTCCATGTTTCAGCCCGTTCATTAGCTGCGCAGAGCCTTTCAATTTTTGGTGATCATGCTGATGTTATGGCATGCCGAAGCACAGGTTTTGCAATGACTGTTGCTTCAAACGTTCAGGAAACAATGGATATGGCGCTTGTTGCACATCTTGCAACGCTTAAAAGCCAGGTACCTTTCCTTGCTTTCTTTGATGGCTTCAGAACCTCACACGAAATTCAAAAAGTAGAAGAAATATCCACCGAGGATATGTACTCACTTGTAGAAGAGAAGTATGTTGAACGTTTCCGCTCAAGAGCTCAACGTCCTGAAAGCCCTAAAATTAAGGTTGCTTCACAAAATGAGGATGTTTACTTCCAGGGCCGTGAAACAGTTAACCCGTATTATGACAAGGTTCCTCAGATTGTTCAGGAATACATGGATAAAGTTGCCAAGATTACAGGCCGACAATTACACCTGTTTGATTACTACGGCGACAGCGAAGCAACTGATGTTGTAATAGTTATGGGTTCCGCATTCGATACATTCAAATGGGTTGTTAAAACTCTCAATGCAAAAGGTAAGAAGGTCGGAGTTCTCGGCATTCACCTCTATCGCCCGTTTGATGTTTCTTCATTCACAAAAGCTCTTCCCGAAACGGTAAAGAGAATTGCTGTTCTTGACAGAACAAAAGAGCCAGGATCTCTTGCAGAACCTCTTTATCAGGATGTTATTACTGCACTCGGTGCTGCAGGCAGAACGGGAATTAAGGTTATCGGAGGCCGATACGGTCTTTCGTCTAAAGATTTCCCGCCATCACATGCGCTTGCCGTATTTGATTTCCTTGCATCTAAAAATGCTCACCATGACTTTACTGTCGGTATTACGGATGACGTTACAAACAAGAGCATTCCTATTAACAAGGCAATAAACGTAATTCCAAAGGACGTTGTGTCCTGTATGTTCTGGGGCTTGGGTTCTGACGGAACTGTGGGAGCCAACAAGAACTCCATTAAAATTATCGGAGATGCAACTCCCAAACATGTTCAGGCATATTTTGCCTACGATTCTAAAAAATCAGGCGGTATTACAATAAGCCACTTAAGGTTCGGAGACAGTTCTCTTGAGATGCCATGGCTTATAGACAGCGCTGATTTTGTGGCTTGTCACAATGCGGCTTATATCGGAAGATACGATATGCTCACCCCACTTAAGAAAGGTGGTGTATTCCTTTTAAACAGCACAGTAAGTGCAGATGAAGTATTCTATCATCTTACAAAGGAAGAGCAACAGCAGATTATTGATAAAAAGATACGCTTCTATGTTCTTGATGCATTGAAGATCTCCGAAGAAGTAGGTCTTGGAACCAAGATAAACACTGTAATGCAGGCAGCATTCTTTAAGATTTCCGGCATCCTTCCCGAAAAAGAAGCAATCGATTTGATTAAGCAGTATGCAAAGAAAACATTTGCACGAAAGGGTGATGAGGTAGTTCAGAAAAACTGGAATGCAATAGACAGAGCAGGTGCTGCTCTTTGTGAAGTAGAGGTTCCCAAAAAGGTCGATCCTAAAAAGTGTTACGTACCCAAACCCCTTATTGAAAAGGGTGCTAAGGGCTTTGCAAAAGACATTATGCTTCCTATTATGCATCTTAAAGGAAACGATATCCCTGTTTCAAAGATGTCATTCGACGGAACTCTGCCTACGGCAACGGCACGTCTTGAGAAACGCGGAGTTGCTCCGTTTGTTCCTGAATGGGATGAGAGCAAATGTATTCAGTGCGGAATTTGTGCTCAAAGCTGTCCTCATGCTGCAATAAGAACAAAACAAATCGATCCTAAAAACCTTAGTGAAAAACCGGATACGTTTGTTACTATTAAGAGCAATACCAAGAACGATAAGAACCTTGAATTCAGAGTACAGGTTTATCCTGAGGATTGTCAGGGATGTTCAGTCTGTGTAGAAGCTTGTCCTGCAAAGGATAAGGCATTAAAGATGATTCCTATAGCAACATCACGTGCAAACGGTGAGAATAACAACGAAGCATTCTTTAATTCACTTCCTGAAAATGTTCTTGACGGTGTATCTGAAACAACAATCAAAGGACTTCAGCTTAAACAGCCGTTGTTTGAGTTCTCAGGTGCATGTGCAGGCTGTGGTGAAACACCTTATATCAAGATGGTCAGTCAGATTTGCGGTGAAAGAGCAATTATTGCAAACGCAACAGGTTGTTCATCAATTTACTCAGGTACATTCCCGTCAATTCCGTATTGTACACGTCCTGACGGCCGTGGTCCGGCATGGGGAAACAGCCTGTTTGAGGACAATGCTGAATACGGTCTTGGAATGCGCTTGGCTGTTGATTCTAACAGAACGCTTTTAAGAGAGAAGATTGACGAGCTTGTAAAACTCGGCGTTTCTGATGAACTCAAGGCTGCTTTCGATAAGAATATTGAGCTTTGGGATGATATTACAGAGGCTTCAATTGAGGCACAGAATTACACACAAAGCATTCTTAAAGATGCAGTTAAGAATGAAACCGACAAGGCTAAAAAAGCACTTCTTAAAAAGATTGACGAGTTGAAAGACTACCTCAGCGAAAAGAGTGTTTGGATTATCGGTGGTGACGGTTGGGCATATGATATCGGATACGGCGGTGTTGACCATGTTGTTTCAACGGGCAAAAACGTCAACATTCTTGTTCTTGATACAGAGGTTTACTCCAACACAGGCGGACAGGCTTCTAAATCAACACCTATAGCAGCCGTTGCAAAATTTGCAACAAACGGTAAGGTTGTAGGTAAAAAGAACCTCGGTATAATGTGTATGACATACGGACATGTATATGTTGCTTCCATATCGCTTGGTGCAAACAGAGCTCAGGCTCAAAAAGCACTTCAGGAAGCTGCCGCATACAACGGACCGTCAATTGTATTCTGCTATGCTCCTTGTATCAACCACGGTATTAACATGAGTAAATCTCAGGTGGAAATGAAGAGGGCAGTTGATGCCGGATATTGGCCACTTTATAGATTTGACCCAAGAAAGAATGAGGGTGAAAGATTTGTTTGGGAAACAAAAGAACCGTCAGAGTCATATCGTGACTTTATTTTAAGTGAAACAAGATATAATTCACTCAAAAAGACGAACCCCGAACATGCTGAAGCTCTGTATGAAGCTTCCGAACAGGATGCAAAACGCAGAATGGAACTTCATAAGAAGTTTACAACTGTTTAAGCTTTAAGGCTTAGTCAAATATTAAGCGTCGCTTTTTTAGCGGCGCTTTTTATAAGGAGAAATAGATGAAAACTGTTGTTCTGTATGCATCTGTTCATCATGGAAATACAAAAAAGATAGTTGATGCAATACAAAAAGAAACACTATGTGACGTTATAGATGCCACAAAGTATAACGGTGAGGATCTGTCGATATACGATAGAGTTGTTATAGCATCCGGAGTCTATTTTGCAGCCTTGCATAACAGCATCTCCCTTATATTAAAAGACGGACGAATAAAACAAAATGACGTTCGTTTGATTTTAACCTCGGGTTCAAAATCCAAGAAGTATATAAAAAAAATATCTGATTTTTACAGAGCTTATGGCGTTGAATTTAAAAGCACCTACATTTGTAAAGGGTATGATACATACGGCTTCTTTAAGCTTATAGGCGGTATTGCAAAGAATCACCCGAACAATGATGAAATTCAAAGGGCAGTACAGTCAGTTTTATAACTAAACTATTCAAACAGAATACATGAGAGGGCCTTTATAAATCTTTGATTTGGGTTCTCTCCCTCTGTTGTTTTGCCTTTGACGTATATTTGGCAGGAATTGATATTTAAGGCTTTTGAAAGGTTTTCTTTAATTTTATCCGCAACATCACACATCATTATTTCATCGCTTATAACGATTATGTCTATGTTGATGATCTTTGGCATGCCTGCTTTTTGATATACTTCACAAAGCCTGTCTAACGAATATGCTCCCGTGTTTTGTGTGTCTTTGTTTGAATACAACTCACCGATGCTTTTGTTTAAAAAAGCGGGTGCTATGCAATCGATTAGAGAATGGCAAATTACATCTCCATCGCTGTGTGCGACTGTTCTGTAATCAGATTGTATTCTCACTCCGCCAAGGGTTATTGCGGCGCTTTTAAACTCTTCTAATTTATGAGAATCATATCCTAATGTAATTTTCATATATCACCCTTGTATGTAATCTTGATATTAGCCACATCGCCCTCTGAGGTATAAACATCTTCGCCATATCTTGATATCGTTTGACTGTCATCGTAATCGTTTTCATTATAACAGGTTTTATATGCATCTATAAGCACAGCAGAATCAAAAAACTGCGGTGTTTGTACAAATGAATATAAACCTCTTTCAAGCGTAGAAACTACATGATTGTCCTTTATTTGTTTAACGGTATCGACAAGAGGGATGACGGGGATAACAGCCTTGTGTTTTTGTGAAAGGGTAAAAAGATTCTTTATCAGCTTTTCTGATGGATATGGCCTTGCTCCGTCATGCGTTATTATATGAGTAGAGGAAATGTTATCTTTAATATAGTCTATGGCGTTTTTTGTGCTCTCTGCTCTGGTTTTTCCGCCCTTTATAAATACAAATTTGTTCTGTAATTCCTTTGAGAGATTGTCGTAATTCAAAGCGTCTTTCGTGCTTTGTAAAAGACCGTGCTTATAAACAATTATTATAGTGTTAATATGTTGGGCAATAGGGGAATAAACTGACATCACTGCATTTCCCAATACAGTTTTGCCGTTGCTCAACAAGGCAAATTCTTTTTTCTCACTGTTGTTTTCATCTTGCCATCTTATGCTGTCCCCGGCGGCAACTGTTACCAATGTGAAATTCATTGCTTAATAAGGGCGGCGCTGATGATTTTTGATGCCTCATCAAGCGATATGTTCATTACAAGAGATATTTCCTCCGTGAGCATTGTTACGGAAGAATCGTATAAACGCCTTTCTTGAATAGGCAGTTCTTTTTCTTTGTTCCTTGAATACAGTGAAACGATCACCTTGATTGTTGAAAGAATATCGCCTTTTTTAACAAGATTGTTATTCTGCTGCTGTCGGAGTTTCCAATCTCCTCCGGTGCTTTCGGGCTTATCTCCAAGGTGAACAAGGGAAGCGTTGAGTTCATCTTTAGACATAAGATGGCGAATACCCTTAGCTTCGGCGTTCTCTATGGGAATGCTTATTGTCATCTTTGTGGAATTTATGGATATTACAAAAAACTGCATTTCCTGTCCGTCTATTTCATTTGTTTCAATTCGTTCAATTTTGCCGATTCCATGAAATGGATAAACTATGGTTTCGCCGACTTTAAACGGACTTTTAATCTTTTTTGCTTTTTTTACTGCTGCGGGTTTAATTTCAGTTTTGGGAATTTCGGTTTTCTTTGTGTTTTTAGGCTGTTGTTTACTAAAATTGATTTTTTGCATATAGATTATTATATCATATTTATGTGTATTTTTCATCAATAAACGGCTATGATTATTAATTTTTATATAAAGAATAGCGTTTAAAGTATTGACGAATAGCACAAAATTATTCTATTATTAAAAACGATTGCGCCTGTTGTATAACGGTATTACCTCAGCCTTCCAAGCTGAAGACACGGGTTCGACTCCCGCCGGGCGCTATACATTTTTATGCCAAGAATTTTGCAAGTTTTTTTCATAGTGATTTCCGCATTTATCTTTTTGGGAATTGCAATGTTTGTATCAAAAAAAATCGCTGAGCTTATTGATAAAAAAATGGGCAGACGTGTTCAAGATGAAAACGACAATTTTATTTCTACAATAAAAGGAGATAACAATGGCAAAGAAACCGATTAAATTTATGTGTACTGCGTTTCGCGACGGATTTCAAAGCGTATACGGCGCACGAGTAATTACAAAGGATTTCATTGATGCAGTTTCCGCAGCAAGAGAGGCCGGAATCGACCATTTTGAAGCCGGTGGCGGCGCCAGGTTTCAGGCGTTGTATTTTTATACAAATGAAAATGCATTCGACATGATGGATGCGTTCAGAAAGGCTGCAGGAAGCGACGCTAATCTGCAAACTCTTTCACGCGGCGTAAACGTTGTAGGACTTGATTCTCAGCCAAGGGATATAATTGATCTTCACGCTAAAATGTTTAAAAAACACGGCATGACGACAATAAGAAACTTTGATGCTCTTAACGATGTGAACAACCTTATAGACAGCGCAAATGCAATTAAGAATGCCGGCTTGAAACACGAAACCACCATTACAATGATGAGCCTTCCGCCAAATGCAAAGGGAGCTCATGATCCTCAGTTCTACGAGATGGTACTTCGCAATATATTGGATGCAAAGATTCCGTTTGATTCAATATGCTACAAAGACGCATCGGGAACAAGCACACCTCAGTATGTGTATGAAACCATAAAGAGAGCGCGTGAAATCCTTCCAAAGGATATGGATATTGTTATGCACTCTCATGAAACGGCAGGCTGTTGCGTACAGCAGTATATGAGGGCAATAGAAGCCGGTGCAACACAGGTTGATCTGTCAATGGAACCTGTATCCGGAGGAACTTGTCAGGTTGATATAGTAACAATGTGGCACGCTTTGAGAAACACGGATTATGTGCTTGTGAACGACAAAGGTGAGGAGATTGATATCAATAAGATTCAGAAGGCAGAGAGCGTATTTAAGGCCTGTATGGCTGATTACTTCCTTCCTCCCGAGGCTACAAGTGTCAATCCTATGATTCCTTTCTTCCCGCTTCCGGGCGGCGCACTCACGGCAAATACGCAGATGCTTCGTGATAACGGTCTTATGGATAAGTATCCGCTTATAGTTGAAGCAATGGAAGAAACCGTTGCAAAAGGAGGATACGGAACATCCGTTACACCGGTTTCTCAGTTCTACTTCCAGCAGGCATTTAATAACGTTATGTACGGTAAGTGGAAGAAGATTGCAGAAGGTTACGGGAAAATGGTTCTTGGCTATTTCGGAAAGACTCCGGTTGCTCCGGATGCAGAAGTAATAAAGATTGCATCAGAGCAGCTTAAACTTGAGCCGACAACCGAAAAATGTATAGATATAAATGACAAGGATCCCAAGAAGGGCGTAGCGGCTGCAAAAGCAATGCTTGAAAAGGCTTCTCTTCCCATTACGGATGAAAACATTTTTATAGCAGCTTCATGTAAGGAAAAGGGTATTCTATTCTTACAGGGTAAAGCAAAGGTTAACGGGGTTAGAAAGAATTCCGATGCTCCTAAAGCAGAAGCACCTAAAACAGAAGCTGCCAATTCAAAAACAACAATTAAGTCCCCAATCGGAGGAAAGATTGTCAAGCTGAATATTGCAAAGGGTTCTTCGGTTTCTTCTGGAGATAACATTGCAATTATTTCTGACAACGGCAAGGAATACGCTATTTTTGCTCCGCGCGGAGGAAAAGTAAGCGATGTTAAGGTGGCGCTTGGAGAGAGTGTTAACAGCATGGCCGCCGTTGCAATTGTTGAATAATTAACAATTTGTACATATTGAAGTGAAGGGTTCTTTTATGGATCCTTCACTTTTTTGTTTTAGAAACATTTTATATAATAATTACATGGGATTTTTTTCTAAATTTATCAATTTGTTTAAAACTGCTAATACTGTAGAGCGTGAAAGAAATGTTGAAGAATTTGAAGATCTGTTTATGGAATCAGATTTTGGGGCAGCCCTATCGTATTCACTCTCAAAAACGCTCCTTAAAAAAGCAAAGGAGTTAAAGGTCTATTCCGAAAACGATATCAAAAAAATAATATCAGATGAGCTGAGCAATTATATAACCGAATATAAATTCATACCGCCTAAGAACGAAACATCCTTGATACTGCTTTTAGGTGTCAACGGCAGCGGTAAAACCACAACGTGTGCAAAGCTTGCATTAAAATATAAAAACGAGGGATACAAAACTCTACTTGCCGCCGCAGATACATTTAGGGCAGCCGGTATGAAACAGGTTGTTATACATGCCGAAAAACTCGGAGTAGACGTTATAGCAAGCGAAAAATCCATTCCTCCTGCTGCTGTTATCTATGATGCACTTGATGCTGCAAAAAGCAAGGGGAGTGAAATAATAATCGCCGATACTGCAGGACGACTTCATACAAAGGAAAATCTGATAAAAGAAACCCAGAAAATCGACAAGATCGTCAAATCAAAAATAAACGAGAAAAACTATGTAAAATTTCTCGTGCTTGACGGAACTCATGGTCAAAATCTGTTCTCTCAGGCAGAAATATTCGACAAGGCACTCGGCATTGATGCGCTTGTTGTAACCAAACTGGATTCCGGAGCAAAGGGTGGGGGATTGATAAAAATCTCCAAGGAACTGTCACTGCCCATTGCCTTTACGGGATACGGAGAGGGGTATGAGGACTTAGCCCCATTCAACAGGGATAAGTTTTTGGAGAACCTTTTAAATTGAACAGGAAATTCCCTTTTGTAATTATATTTGCTTTTCTGTTTGTGTCATGTCAAAATAAGGCCCGTATCCCTTCCTCGCCAACTATAAAAGAAGGGGTTTATATTGTTCAAAACGCTGCAGAAGAATCGGTTGAAGATGATACAAAAGAAGGTGAGGCTATAATTGATCCGTATTCGGTTCCGGGATTATACCCCTCAAACTCAATAGGTCAGATACGCGATGAATCAACAGACGGCTACATGATTAACGTAGTTGCCGAAGGACAGTATTTTCTACTTAAGAACAATGTTATAGTCAAACGTGTTCAAATCAATTACGAGGGCAACGGTCGAAGAACAAGAAGGGAAACCGATGCAAATGGAAATTTCATCAGTTTATCAAGATATGATAAAAACGGAAACCTTATAGAACATGTTTATAAGGATAGAAGCTATGACATTCTGAATTTCGATAATAGAAATCGTTTGATATCCGTAAAATCCTTTTCATCAAACGGAGAGGAAAAAAGAAACTGCGTTTATTTCAGAGATTCTAAAAGCGGCAATGTACTCGGAATTAACGATAACGGCAAGTATTCATTTTTTTCATCAAGGTCAAACAGCGACATTATGATAACGGGAGATGAAAAATCATATGATATATATGAAACATTCTTTGGAACCGTTACATTCAAGAGCTCTTCAACAGATGATAAGGATTCGTATGATGTTACCAATACAGAGGAAGGAAATCTTATAATTACCCGAAACGGAAAACAAACCATCTATTCTTCAGACGGAAGAATAATAGAGGATGACGGGAAAAAATATTATTACAAAAACGATGGAACGCTTGATTATACTCAAGAGGAGAAAAATCAACTGACCATTAAGGAATACTATGAGGATGCCGCCCTCAAAAGAAGGGAAGAGTACGAGAGTGAAATACCCATAATAACCCTTGTTTATAAAAATGAAACCATAGAAACAACGTTTTATGAAAACGGAATAAAGTATGCTACCATTACTTATGCAGGTGACGGGTACAAGGTGCTGAATATTCAATACCATAATGAAAAAAAATAACGGCTTTTCTTTTTTATTCTTCAAGCTAATATCCTCTTTTAAGTTTTCGTATTTTATTGAAATGATCTCGGTTTTTTTAATAATGGCAGTTGCCGTTTTGGTTCTATCCCTTATGAACGGAGTTCAAAGCAACCATATCAGCGCAATAAAATATGCTGAGTCCTTTCCGATAATCGTAAACGATATAGATATACAAACTGCCGCTATCATCAAAAACAGAATTGAAGAAAACTACGGAGTTTCTTCATATATTTACGTTGATGATACCGTTTATGCCTCATCCTCATCTCTTGATTCTTTTGTGTTAAGAAAGGCGGAAATGGCTTATTATGAGGACAGTATTTTTAAAAATGAATTTGAACTTCCTCCGTTTTATAAAAATGATATTATCGATAATACTCTCTGTCTTTCGTATTATAACCCTTATCCTATCTCCTCGTTATTTGTTTTGGAAAAAGGGAAGAGCAAGGCTGTGGTGTTAAAGCAGGTAGAAGGAAATAGCGTATCCTTTTATTCTGGCAAAGGTATTTTTTCCCCTCCGGGCATGATATATGCCATTTCTTCATTTTCGGATGGTGATACGAACAGGGTAAATTTGGGAATCATGTCGCCTGATAAAGCTGAAAGAAAGATCTTAAGATATCTTATGTCTGAATATCCCGAATACAAATTATCCTCATTTAAAACCGAGAGGAGCGATATCTATTCTGCCCTCATGTTGGAAAAGTTTTTTTTGTATTTCGTTATGCTGATAATGTCTTTTCTTATTCTGCTTGCCCTGTATAAAACAATGTATTCAATAGTTTCATCAAGCTATGATGAGAGGATTTTGTTATTGGCCTTCGGTAAAACCGAAAAGGAGATATTTCTGTTATATTTCTTATCTTTGTATATGCCTGTTTTTATTTCATCACTTCTTGGTGCAAGTGGCGGCTTATTATTCACACAGTCGGTGACATTTGCAAAATTTCTTTCAAAGTACTTCTATACTTATTCCTTAAACGGGCTGTTTATAACAGACAGTGTTCAGATTTTTTCATATATCATAACGGTTCTGATTGTTTCTTTTGTAATGCTGCACCATATTTTAAAGAAGAATTCGGTAATTAATATGCATGAGGTAAGTCTTGATGAAAGAGATTATTAAACTTGTGAATGTTAAAAAAACATTTCATACCAAAGAACAAATACTTCTTTTTGAAAATGTTAACTTATCGGTGTCTGAGGGCGAAAGCGTGTGTATTTCCGGCCCGTCAGGATCGGGGAAAAGCACAGTGCTCAATATTATGGGGCTTTTGGAAGATGCAACTGAGGGGGATGTTGTTATAAGGGGTGTAAACACAAAAGACATTACTAAAAATGAAAAAGCACTCCTGAGAAGAACATTCTCATTCATGTTTCAAAACAGCTATCTTTTCCCGTCGTGGAAGGTTATAGATAATATCCTTTTCCCTCTTTATATTACAGGAAGCGTTACAAAAGAGAAAAAAGAACGCGCTATGGAGCTTCTTGAACGCTTTGGAATTTCCTCATTGTCATCCTCCAGGTCATCCCTTCTTTCAGGAGGTGAAAAAAGCCGCGTATCTCTTATAAGGGCATTGATCAACGATGCCGATATTATTTTTGCCGATGAACCCACTGGTTCTCTTGATACGGATAATGCTCGTATTGTTGAAGATGAACTGTTCAGCCTTGTTGGTGAATATAACAAGGCCCTTGTATTAGTCACTCATTCGGAAACTCTCCGACAAAGGGCAAAAAAAGTATATCGCATAAACAATAAAACCATTACATTAATCTCATAAGCATATGGATCTGTTTAGATTGTGGATAAAAGAATTATTTTCTTCTCTGTCATTTATACTCTCAGAATCCGTTTTAACGCTTAGTATAACAATTATGACGTTC
Organism: Spirochaetales bacterium; assembly: GCA_028719825.1. Taxonomy (GTDB): domain Bacteria; phylum Spirochaetota; class Spirochaetia; order Sphaerochaetales; family Sphaerochaetaceae; genus UBA9848. The sequence goes on from JAQYLW010000010.1 coordinate 19,133, forward strand.
TGCTTTGTGTTTTCAGAAAGTATGATAAGCGGAACCGATAGAATAATAAGCCTTACGGGAGGCGAATATAACATATTCACATCCTCTGACAACAGTCAAAATGTCAAGGATATTTTAGAGGACCACAGCGTTGAATACAAAAAGTCATACGGTGATATAGCGCTTATCAAATCCGACAAAGACACATATGTCAGATTTATAAAAGTTGTTGATAAAGAATACTTTACGTCAGAGCTTTTAAAAATTGCCGGCTTTACCGCCCCTCTTAAAAACGGAATATATTTTTCAAACCTGGCATCTGCCTCTCAAAAATACGCCTTGTTGTTTTCGTCAATTAAAAGGGCAGAGATGGCTGATTTCGGGGGTGAATTTAACACTCATTTTGCCTCATTTGATAAGAATATCGCTTTTTATATTACGGACAATATTTCAAAATTTGAAAAAAGCTTGCCGGTGTGTTTTGAAATATCAACGCTAAACAACAACTCTATTACGGCTGTTTCAGAGGTGCTTGATAGGGTTCAGGGAGTTGAGGTTATAAGCAAAAAGGATATTAATGAGCGGTTTTATTCTTCTCTTGCTCCAACAAGGAGAACAATAAAATTTGTTGCATTTTTGTTTATAATGCTGTCCGCCTTTTACTCTATATCGCTTATGTCATCAATCAAAGAGTATTTTGCTCATGATATCAAGCTTTTATATATAAACGGTTACTCAAAGAAACAAATAGATCTGATCTGTATTTTTTCGTTTCTTATAATGATGGTGTTCTTTATTGCTCTTGGCGCGTTGTTAGGTGTTTTGCTTTCTTATTTGTTTGTTCCGCTTGTATCATTTGTCTCAAATATACTCGGTTTGAATTTGAGTTATTACTACCTGTCCTTCGCTGTAAAAATACCGTTTAAAATATTGATTACAAGGTATTCGGCTCTCCTTATCCTATGTATTATACTAACGTTACCTGTATTCAAAAACAGCAAAAAAGTTATATAATAACTTGTTTATGAGCCATGTTAAAACCGCTAACGATAAATTAATTATTACAGGTGCCCGAGAGCATAATCTAAAGAATATAAATCTTAGTATTCCTAAAAACAGCCTTGTTGTTATTTCCGGTCTTTCGGGATCGGGGAAGAGCTCACTTGCATTTGATACTATTTTTGCAGAAGGACAGCGAAGATATGTTGAAAGTCTTTCTCCTTATGCCCGTCAGTTTTTAGGTCAAATGAATAAAAGCGACGTGGATTCAATCGTGGGTTTATCTCCGGCAATTTCAATAGAACAAAAAACAACTCATAACAACCCTCGATCAACTGTAGGTACGCTCACCGAAATATATGATCATTATAGGCTGTTATATGCTCGCCTTGGAATACAACACTGTCCAAAATGCGGGAAAACCCTTACCTCGGTTGATGTTGATCAAATAATAGAATTTGTTTACAGAATACCGGAAGGAACACCCATTGCAATCGCAGCCCCCGTTGTAATAAAAGCTAAGGGCGAATGGAAGCAGCTTTTAGAGGATGCTCGTGACAGTGGATATCGCAGAGTTTTTATCGATGGTCAAATTGTTGATATCGATGATAGGGTCCCTCTGCTTGATAAGAATATTAAACATACCATCTCTATTGTTGTAGACAGGCTTAAGGTGAACAAATCAGACAGAATGCGCTTGTCACAGGGCGTTGAGGCTGCCTTGGATATGGCAAATGACAAGGTGGAAATAGCTGTTTTCGACGAAAGGGGTGCATTTAAAGAAAAGAGTATTTTTTCGCGTAAGGGAACATGCTCCGATTGTGGAATCACACCATCACCTCTTGAACCACGGCTGTTTTCGTTCAATTCACCGATAGGTGCGTGTCATAAGTGCTCCGGACTCGGATATTTATCGGATTTTGATCCGGATAAGATAATTCCTGATCTTAATAAGAGTTTTAACGAAGGCGGGGTTGTTACAAACAATCCGAACACGCGTTACGGACGACAGGGGATTGATGCTCTTGCCGCAGCTATGAAGTTTTCACTTGATGAGCCTCTTAAAAAACTCACTACCGATCAGATGGATGCTCTTTTATACGGATCGGCAGGATATGTTGATGTAGAATGGGAAACAACTACAACAGAGGGGAAGATTATAAAGCACACCTATTATCCCGGTATTATTAACGAGCTTAAAAGGCGTTATAAAATGGCTTATCCTTCTGCCCGTCCATGGTTTGAAGCGTTTTGTACCGATCTTCCGTGTCCGGAGTGTAAGGGTAAACGATTGAATCAGGATGCTCTTGCCGTTACCCTTGGGGATAAAAACATAATAGAGCTTACCGATCTTACGGTTGATGAGAGTATAGAGTTCTTTGATAATTTACAACTTGACGAAAACAGGAAAAAAATAGGCGAAGAAGCAATTGGCGTTATAAAGGAAAAACTGCTGTTCCTAAAAAATGTTGGACTGGATTATCTTACCCTCTCACGCCCTGCAGGGACGCTGTCGGGAGGGGAGGCACAACGTATCAGGTTGGCAACGCAGTTAGGGAGCAGTCTTTCGGGGGTTATGTACGTTCTTGATGAGCCGTCCATAGGGCTTCATCAGCGCGATAATTCCCGTCTTATAGACACCCTTTATCACCTTAGGGATTTAAATAATACCGTAATAGTTGTAGAGCACGATGAAGAGACAATAGAAAAAGCGGACTACGTTATAGATATGGGACCCGGTGCCGGTGTAATGGGCGGCTATGTGGTTGCAGAGGGAACTCCACAGGAAATAAAAGACAATCCGGCATCTGTTACGGGGGCGTTCCTGTCCCGAAGAGAAATGATTAAAATCCCCTCATCGCGCAGAAAAGGAAACGGTAACAAAATAACGTTCAAGGGATGTGCAAAAAACAACCTTAAAAATATAAATGTTTCAATTCCGCTTGGAACTTTAACGGTGATAACGGGTGTTTCGGGTTCGGGTAAGAGTACACTGCTTAACGATATAATATTGCCTGCGCTTCAGGATAGAATCATTAGGAATAAAGAGTCATTTTCCGGTTTTAAAAGCGTAAGCGGAATAGAGAATATAGACAAGATTGTCAACATCGATCAAAGCCCTATAGGCAGAACCCCACGCTCTAATCCTGCAACATATATCAAGCTTTTTGATAAAATACGTGATCTGTTTGCATCATTGAATGAGAGTAAAATGCGTGGCTTCTTACCGGGGAGATTCTCCTTTAATGTTCCCGGCGGAAGGTGTGAAGCTTGTAAGGGCGACGGCGAGATAAAAGTTGAAATGCACTTCTTAAATGATGTGTATGTTCCATGTGAGGTGTGCCACGGCAAAAGGTTCAATAAAGAAACGCTTTCTGTTTTGTACAAAGGCAAAAATATCGCCGATGTTCTTGATATGACCATGAGCGAAGCCGGAGAATTTTTTAAAGCACATCCTCAGATAAAAAGAATTATAGACACGGTGAACAGCGTTGGACTTGGTTATATTAAGCTGGGACAGAGCGCACTTGAGTTATCGGGGGGCGAGGCACAACGCATAAAGCTTTCTCTTGAACTGTCAAAAATAAGCACGGGCAAAACTCTTTATATATTGGATGAACCTACAACAGGTTTGCATTTTAAGGATGTACAGATGCTTATAGATGTTTTGGAGCGTCTTGTTGATCAGGGGAATACGGTTGTGGTTATTGAACATAACCTTGATGTGATAAAGAGTGCGGATTATATAATAGATCTTGGACCCGAGGGTGGTGATAAAGGGGGTAAAATAATTGCCTCCGGAACCCCGGAAGAAGTTGCTTTATCGCCAATATCATATACAGGAAAATACATAAAAAAGATTTTAGAAAAGGAAGGATGCGTAAAAGGCTGATTTTGATAATTAGTGTTTTTCTCTGTTTTCTTAAGGTTTTTGCTTCTGAAGAAGTGCCTCCAGAGCCATTGTTCCTTGAAGCCGAGGAGCTTATTTCATCCCAAAATGCGGATGAGGAAAAACAAACTGGTGAAGATAACAAACAAACCAAAGAAGAAAGAACACTTACTCAAATGCTTTTTGCATATTCTCTTGTAACGTCAACAGATGAAGAATTGAAGCGCCATGCAGAGTCTTATGGAATAACTTCCGCTTACAAAGAGGAATTGTTAAAACACTATGGAATTACCGAGAGCGAGGATGAGATAAAAGCTTATTTTGAAAAGAAGGGTGAAGAAGAACCAAGCGATTATTCCTTTAAGGTTGAGAGCGCAGACAGGTTTGAAAAAATAAGCATAGGTCAAGACGGCGAATCGTATGCGCTGTTTGGAAATGTTGCTGTTTCGTTTACGGCAAACGAAGAAACACGTTTGTTAAAGGGCGATGCTGTAATATTATCAACCCAAAACAAGGTGCTTATCGCATATGGAAATATCAGCATTTCAAGCGAACAGGGGAGCACCTTGCAGGATATTTCCTCATCTATGATTGTTTTTACATGGAATACCAATAAATTAACTTTATATCAGTCGCAAGGAACAACGGATAAAAAGAGCGGCAATAAAACAATTGGTTATTATATGAGCGGAGACGCCATTGTTTTTGATAATGTCACTACCGAAACCTATATGTCATCTGCAACGCTCGCCACCAGTAAGGACAAAAAAAATGCTTATTGGAGTATAGATGCCCATGATATTATCACAAAGGATACGGGGGATGTTTTCTTAACTCTTTTGTTCTTAAAGATAGGGCGTGTTCCGATTTTACCACTTCCTGCACTGTTTATGACAGGCAGTAGCCTTGTTTTTAATCCTGCCATAGGACTTTCCTCTGACAAGGGGATGTTTGTTAATACCACAACAGATATTTTCGGAGGATTCAAGGAGAGTGAGGGAAGCACAGAGGATAACCTCAGCGCTTCTTTCACGGGATTGTTTGCAACGGATACCAATAAGGATACTATAAAGAAAGACGGACTTATTTACACGCGTTCTCAAGGTGAAAAAACACCGTTAGAGAAATGGGCAAAAAATACTTCCTCTCATCTAACCCTTTTTGCGGATGTTTATTCCTTAGAGGGTATTTTTGCGGGAATCGATACTGCGCTTAATTTTTTAAATAAAAAAATCACCATTTCACTTTTAGGCGGAGGAGCCTATAAACCGCGTCAGGACGTAAGCTCTTACACTTCAACTGTCTATCCTAAGTGGAGATACGGAATGTATCTTGATTTTAAAGTGAAACATACGGGCATAGATATGAGCCTTTCATTTCCTTTTATCAGCGATCCACAGTTCAAGAATGCTTATCTTAACAGAATTACAAAATTCTCATTTGACAGTATTCTGGGGACAAAGCAGACATTTCCAACAACTTATTCAACATCGAGTGAAACAACATTAAATGAACAGCTATCGTTGAATTTATCTTTGCCAAGCTCTCTGTCCACAAAATATCTCTCATCTTCTTCAATAAAGCTTGATGCTTCTGTTCAAAGCTTGTGGAAAGCACCATACAACGGCGATAGAACACAGCCTTATTCGTACAAATCGGGCGAGGTTAAGCTTCCGTCTGTTACAGCATCGTTTAGCGGCACGTTGTTTGAATTTAAACAGGGGACTACCACCTCTACAACTTTAAAAGAGATATCCTATATGACGGCATTACAGATGTCATCGATTTTGGATTCTGTTCGTAACGGAAGCGAGAGGCTTGAAAAGGAGCTGCTTATACAGCGCGCTATAGATAAACAGATTGAGCTTTTAAAGAACGACGATAGTTTAAAAGACAAGTTTATCACCTTAGAACCTATAGGCGATGAAAATAATAAAACAGAGCAAGCCCTGCCTACGGGATTTAATGAGGCAAAGGCTACGCTTTCCGAAGATAAACGTATCACAGCCACATCTTTTTTTGACAATTCTTTTATTAAGCTTACTTATAATATTAACGATGAGTTTTCAAATACCTATGCTGCCCCCACAGAAGAGGGAAAGTTTTTTGGAAAACAAAACTTATATAACAAGCTAAATGGTGTTTTTACGCTTTCCGGTGCAATAAACAAAGAATATCTGTCATTCACCTCAAAGCTCACTCCGCAATTGATTTACTCCAAACAGGAAAACTTAAACAATCAGGAAACACTGGAATTTCAATTAAGCGGAACAAATACTCTTTCAATACCGATTATTGGCCTATCATGGAATCTTAACATGTTGTACTATAAATATAAAAAGACAATAAGTGACACAGAGCCCTTGCTTGTCCAAAAAACCGGAGGATCATGGACAAAGGACGATATCTCTGCACATAATCTTTCGTTTAGTAAATCATTTATCAACAATATGTTTTCTTTCTCTCTCTCAGGCAATCTTCCTCCGCTTTCGGCATCCATATCCCCAACCCTTACATTTTCTTATAAAGGGTTTACGGTTAAGGGTTCACATTCCATGACGGGGGATGATATAACAAAGCTAAAGAACAAAACATCCTACGGGTCTTTTTCGTATTCCAATTCTTTTATAAGCGCTCAGGTTGGAGTGGAATATGATTATAGCAAAGAAATGATCGGTATGAAATTCCTTCGCCCGTTTGCCATAAATGAATCCTTGTCCGTCACATTGTTCAATTCGCTTTTAAAAATTCAGCAGAGTATCGGTTATAAGGGGCTGTCATCATCAGGAGTGGAAAACTATTTTTCGCCCTTAAATCTTTCTGTCTCCGTGGGATCATATCTTAATGCCGTTATAGGTTTTTCAGGTTCGGCTGACAATTTGACACTCACTACATCACGCTTGAACCTGCAAACAGGTGATTTAAAAATAAGTTTGTGGAAAGGCAGAATATTCATAGGGCTGAACATAGGCGGCACAATGAATTTCAATTTCTATGATCCTTTCCAAAACTATCTGGAGTACTCGTTT
>JAQYLW010000011.1 GCA_028719825.1 Spirochaetales bacterium
CCACTTTATATGCGGTTTTTGCTCCATATGTAACAAAACTCAATTTTGTTCTTCAGGATAAAGACAACAGCTTTATAACCAATCCTGAAAAATATACTAAAGTGGCATATTACAGATATGACGATGCTTGGTATGAAGATGCAACATGTAACATTCCGCTTTCAGAAGTTGTTATACCTTCAAGAAGTATTGTTGTAACTCTTACCACAAAGCATCCTGTTCCCGCTATGCAAACAGAGTATCAGTCTAACTTCCCATTTGTAAAATTTGCAAATTTAAACGGGGATGATGTTTATACGGATATTAATGAACTTACAGGTACAGTTACAATAAAACCATCGAAAAAAATAATAAAAGAAACAACAGTTTATGCGTTCTATGGTACACAGCAGAATATTAAATTGCCGGATACTGACGTTATGAAATATCCCGGATGGCAATTCGATGGTTGGAAGAGTGGAGACGAGATATTGCCTGCCGGTAATACCTATAAACCCAATGATAATATAACATTTGATGCTATTTGGATTCCGGTAAAAAGCAAGCTCACTCTTACATCGGAAGATGGTAGGAATCCAAACTATCAATACTATATATATTATAAAGCCGGCGGAGAAAAGTGTTGGTTCAGCGATCCTAATTGTCAAACTCCGATCGATCAAATACCCCTTGATGTTTTGCCGGAAAGATATTATGAAGCATCATTTGATGTTAATTCAACAGGCGTTACTCCTCCTTCTTATGAAAGTATCAGATATACATACCCGTTTGACGGCTTTATGTTAGGAAATGAAAGGATTATCGGTAAAGACGGCTCCATTTATTCAACGGCAAGTATATCATCCGATTCTGTGGCATATGCGGTTTGGACACAGAGTGATCCTATTAAACTTGAAAGACCACAAAAAGAAGGAAGTACGTTTATAGGATGGAATGAAACGGGTATAGTTGATGATGGAAATATACTCCTTGATTCTATAGTTCTTACAAAAGATATTGCACTAAAGGCTATATGGGGACAAAAAACCTTTGTTTTAACTCTTAAAGCTGACGATGCTACAAGCACATCACATACAAATGAGGTGTATTATATCACGGAAGGAAGCGAAAAAGGATGGTATCTTGATCTTAGTGAGGGCAAACAACCAACGGAAACAATTATCATTCCCGAAAAGAAATACACCGTAACATTTGATTACGATATGGGACCTGAAACGAGCAATGAAACTGAAGAATATTCATACACGTTTGAAGGATATTATGAGGTGACAGAATCAGGTACTGAGGGGAAAAATTGGGTTATAAGCAATGGTGCTTTCGCGGATGGATCAGGTATAACCAGATCAACAGAAGCGCATGTCAAATGGTCGTCAAATAATCCTATGCTTATAAACGCAAATCACTGGAAGAACAGAGACGGATATAAGTTTAAGGGTTGGAGTGAGAAAAAAGGAGACACGGAAACACTTGGAGATCTTTATACGCCTAAATCCAATATTACTCTTTATGCCGTTTGGGAAAGTGATATATATACAGTAAATCTTTCTGCTCCCGATGCAGACAATAGAGATGATATTATTAAAAATCTGTATTATAAGGTTGGAGTCGGGTGGTATAAAACAATTGAAGATGCTAAAAATGAGATAAAGAAAGTGGTTAGTATCTCTGATACACTTCCTAAAAAAACATATAACATCACACTTAAACCGGGTAAAGAACAGCCAGAGATAGCTGAAACATCGTATTTCAATTTTGAAGGGTTTGTGTTAAATGGCGAAACATATATAGGACCTGCAGGAATTATAGTTAAGGAATCAATTACATCTGCCGATAACAATGCTACAATTTCCGTAAAATGGTCCGCATCTCCATCTTCCATAAGCCTGCCCTCATACACATATGGCGGATATGAATTTGCCGGGTGGAGTACTATTGAAAACGACGATCCTGCTACTGCGATAAAAACTGCGCACTATGTACCAACTAAGAACAATGAAGTTCTGTACGGAATATGGAGTGCAAATATTTATACGCTCACGCTTGTTGCAGAAGATACTACAAGCGGACCCTATGATTATACAAGAAATCTTTATTATAAAGTTGATTCCGGATGGTATTTTGATAAAGAAGCTACCGAAAGAAAAGTTTCCGAAACCGGAAGAATAATTATCCCGAAAAAAGAATGGACAGTCAGGTATATAACATCTATTGTAACTGCCCCTGAAGACAGTAAATCAGTATTTACGTTTGCAGGGTACGTTGATGATAATTCAAAAGAGGCTATAACATCAGAGGGAAGACTTTCTTCGGAATATACCCAAGGTATTACACAAAATACAGTTGCTCGCGTTTCATGGAAAGATCAAACATCTGTAGCGCTTCCATCTATAAGCAGTACCGGATGGACATTCTACGGATGGACGGAACAGGAGGGCGGAAATAAAGACAATGTTCTAAAAACAACAGAGTATACGCCGCGTAAGTCTTTGACCTTATTATATGGTATATGGAATGCAAACATTTTTGTTTTGAATCTCTCAGCAGATGACGGACGAGGTGTCGTTGAATCACCTTATACTGCCATATATTATAAATTAGGGGATACTGAGTCGGGAGGAGGATGGTATCTTACTCCAAATGCTTCCGGAAATCCTATAACAGCTCTTCCATCCATACCCAGATCCTACTACACGGTAAGCTATGATGATATATATATTGCAGGTATATATGATCAGCCTTCAAAATATACACAACAGGTTGATAGACCCTTCCGTGGATTCAGCGTTAACGGAGAAATGTATATTGATGCCGCTGGTAATATTCTGAAAAGGGATGGAATTTCATCATCCTACAACGCTAATGCCGAATGGGGTGCAACAAATCCTGTAGAATTGATTAATAGTGATGAGTTACTCAAGGCACCCTATTACATATTCAAGCAATGGACTGAAAAAGAAACAGGTGTTGTAATTACAAGTCCATACACGCCTGATCGTGATATTACTATTGTTCCTGAGTATAAAAACCGATTCATAGAGTTCATTTTCGATGATCCTACAAATGCCAACTACTCTGACTACAACTTCCCTGTGAATTATACTTACGATAGGTTATGGCTTGATATAAAAGACGGTAAGTGGAATGAGCCCTACGGAGAAGGACAAAAACATACATATCGTGGTGAGGCAATAGAAAGGAATATTGCAAATTATAAAAATACTACGTATTCTGTGCGTATTGCTGATCCGGTTTCAAGCGGATGGACAACACCCATATCTACCGAAGATACACAAACCTCATGGAAAAACTTAGGAAATGAAGAGAAAGAACTTACAGTGTTCTATGAAGGTTATGATACGGATGTTAAAAATGTTCAAATAGAATTACCATCAACTGTTAAGGGTATAGGGTTTGTAGATACGACCGGTAATCTAAACAATGTGCCAACGATACGTCTTGTAACTAACAGCAACTTTGAACTGTTAGACTTTAATACCATTAAATCTAACAATTCTGATTTCGATTTTGAAAGTTATGATCCTTCTAAAACGAAATGGGCTTCCTATCATGTTGGCGTATTATATTCTATAGACGAAGAGCTTGGCACAAAACTTATTCCATATCCGACATCAGATGATGCAGATATTATACGTAGGTTTGAATATGATAACAGACCTGAATGTTTTGTAATTAATACCCACATCCCCACTAGCGTTGCTGAAAGGGAGCAATATGAACAAGATTACAATGCATACTGCAACACACATCGTGATTATGATAATTATTACACAACAAAGATGGGATATAGAATAGTTGAAATTCTTGTTACACATGCTAAGGATCCGATTTCAGAAGAAAATGAGATTATCGCAATAAATAGAGATGGCAACTGGAATATCAGTATGGAAGGGGAGGGAATACAGTTTAAAACTTCTGATAATAATGCAAGATTAACTCATTATCTCTTACCTGTACCTTACGTATATGGGGAATATTTGCCCGCCGATATTATGTTAAGTGACTATACACAAACGGAATATAAGGTACAAAGGGTTAAGTCATATGCTGAGCATCAACAGGCTTTAGCTAATGATTATAAATTAAAAATGCCGGACGGATCTACGGTAGATATAACAGCTGCTGAAATTATTCCGTATACGGACATTTAAGATGTCAGGTGTAAATGAAAAGGCGTATATAGCTATTGACTTGAAGTCTTTCTTTGCTTCCGTTGAGTGTATCAAGCGATCATTAGATCCGCTTGATACCAACCTTGTTGTTGCAGATATAACACGAACCGAAAAAACAATATGCCTTGCTGTTTCTCCGTCCTTAAAATCTTTTGGACTTTCAGGAAGAGCAAGGCTTTTTGAAGTAGTTCAAAAAATCAATGCAGTTAATAAAACAAGGCTTTCAGCCTTATACGGCAAGCCTTTTTGCTCAAAATCGGTATTCCTTTCAGAGATATCAAAACATAAGAATATTGAAGTTGACTATATAGTAGCTCCTCCTAATATGGCATTGTATGTAGAAATAAGCAAGCTTGTTTATTCTACTTATCTTGAATTTGTAAGTGAAGAGGATATCCACGTCTATTCAATTGACGAAGTTTTTATAGATGCAACACCTTATTTATCTATGTATGGCTGCAATGCCGAAACTCTTGCCATGCGCATGATAAGGGCAGTTTTTGCAAAAACCGGTATAACAGCTACATCCGGAATTGGTCCTAATTTATTCCTTGCAAAAATTGCAATGGATATTGAAGCTAAAAAGCAGAAGCCTGATGCAAATGGCGTTAGGATTGCGGTTTTGGATATTCCTTCATACAGAGAAAAATACTGGGATTATCCGCATCTTGACGATTTTTGGATGATAGGGGAAAACACGGCAAAACACTTAAATCGCTTAGGGTTATATACTATGGGTGATATAGCTCTTTTTTCTGAACAACATGAGAATGTGATTTTTAAAGAGTTCGGAGTTAATGGAGAGTTTATTATTGATCACGCTTGGGGTTATGAAAGCGTAAGTATCAGTGATATAAAGAATTATAAAAGCAAAAGCAAGAGTTTTTCCTCCGGTCAGGTGCTTTCGGAAGCATATAACTATGATGATACAAGAACAATACTTGAAGAGATGGTTGATAATGTCGTTCTTTCCCTTACCGCTAAAAAAATGACATGTAACAAAATATCCTTATATATAGGATATGACGCAATAAATGTTCAAAATAGCTCATATAAGGGAAGAACAAAAACAGATAGGTATAATAAAACAGTTCCTTATCCCTTAAATACATCAAAAAAACTTTCATACAGCACAAATTTACTCAGCAAAATCAAAGGGGAGTTTTTAGAGCTGTATAAAAACAAGGTTGATCCTTCTCTTTTAATCCGCCGCCTTACCGTTGCCGTGGGAGGTCTTGAAGATGATAAAGAAATTAAAAAAGAGAGGACATTGTTTGATAGCGATAACAAAAACGAAGAAGAGCTACAAATTGAAATCAACAGAATGAAAAAGCGCTATGGAAAAAATATTCTGTTAAAAGGAATAAGCTATACGGGAAAAGCAACCATGAGAGAGAGAAATAAAATGATTGGAGGGCATAAGGCATAGCATGAACGATAAATATAAAAGCATAATAAACAAAGAGTATAACGGTGTTAAAAAACACGATAGAATGGACAAAACAAAAAGAGCAGCTATTTTTTCGCCGTTTGCCCCGTTAAAAAACAACGATGACAAGAAAGAAAATAAGTAGATATGTATTTAATAATAGAATGATTAATGCTAATATATTTTTGCAATAACAGGAGATTAAATGAAAAAGATAATCAGTTTTTTAGCAGCAGTTTCGTTATTGTTTTTATGCTTTTCTTGTTCTAAAGGTAAAAATGAAACACAAAGCGATAATTCCTTAAATCAAACTTCTAAGCAAAACAAGGATATGGTATTGAATGTAGCTTCCTATTCTTCATTTGCCGAGGACTGGGGTGCCGGAGGGGATATTATTAAGCAATTCCAGAGAGAAACCGGAATCACGGTAAATCTTATAAATGCAGGAAGCGGAGCCGAACTTGTGGGTTATATTAAAAATAATTCACAAAAGGAGAATGTTGATATTGTTGTTGGAATTTCTGATGATTATATCAATACGGACGTTGCTTCTTTTTTGCGTGAGCCTGTTGTATTTGATTACAGTTATTATACATTCTTAAAAAGCAGAGAATCCAAAATAAAAACACCCGATTCTCTTTGGGATCTTACAAAGGATGAATACAATAAGCAGTTTATTCTAATCGATCCGCGAACCAGCTCTGTTGGTCTTGGAGCTCTTTATTGGACAAAAAGCGTTCTAAAAAATGATTTTATAAACTGGTGGGAAAAGGCATTGAAGAATGCGCTTA
>JAQYLW010000012.1 GCA_028719825.1 Spirochaetales bacterium
ATCGCAATCCCGCAACGTCTATTGCTTTGGTTTAAGACTTGAACAAAATTTCTACTGTTGTAGATTTCTATCAACATTTTCGGGCGGAGTGGTTTAAGACTTGAACAAAATTTCTACTGTTGTAGATTAATGCAGGCGTCCCAATTAATAAAAGTTTAAGACTTGAACAAAATTTCTACTGTTGTAGATCGTGTAGTCTCCGATCTTCCCAATTATAGTTTAAGACTTGAACAAAATTTCTACTGTTGTAGATGAATGGTACAAAAAGAATATGCGTAAGTTTAAGACTTGAACAAAATTTCTACTGTTGTAGATTCATATATTACTCCTTTTTTTAAAATCGTTTAAGACTTGAACAAAATTTCTACTGTTGTAGATTGGTCTGGTGTCAGTTAGCGATATTATGTTTAAGACTTGAACAAAATTTCTACTGTTGTAGATCAAACCAACACCTTTACCTGCTAAATTGTTTAAGACTTGAACAAAATTTCTACTGTTGTAGATCATGCCATGCGCCTTGTTGTTTCAAGTTTAAGACTTGAACAAAATTTCTCCTGTTGTAGATGCAGTGTATGTACCAAGATAACCACGTTTAAGACTTGAACAAAATTTCTACTGTTGTAGATTAATTGTTTTGGCAACTCTAATAGTTGGTTTAAGACTTGAACAAAATTTCTACTGTTGTAGATAGAGAATACGGCACACGCGAAATAGCGTTTAAGACTTGAACAAAATTTCTACTGTTGTAGATAGAGATTTGCAGGATGTGAAATTCAACTAATGATACGATATAAAATTTTATTAAATTAATAAAATATTAAATTGTTTAGAGGCGGAAAACTATGTATATTTGCCTGTAACTAAAAATGTGGGCTTGTCGGAAAAGGCAGTAATTCTTGGAGTTATTGATTTGTTGCTTTTGCAGTAAGAGAGGGAGGTGCAAACCTCCCTTTTTTATGCTTTGAAAAAAGGACTTGCATTTTTTCTTCAAAATTATCATTAATTATCATTAATGAAATTTATAGTAAAAAAGGAGGTATGAATTAATGAACGAAACAGAGAAGGAAGAAATTGAGGACTATAGCTATATAGAAAGTGAATTGCCGGAATATTTAAAAGAAAGCATAAAGGCATTCAGGATTGGCTATTACAAGCAGTTCGGAAAGGAATACTATCCTTTTGACTTGGATTACGAGCAGTTGAGTGCCGACATAAACACCGCTGAAGCTGATGATATAATAACTCACAAACAGGCGAATTTTTTAAGAAGCAAATATCTTCAAAGGGAAATGGAATGGAATTGATAGATTTTACAGATTGCAGGATAACGAATAAAACATATGGCGGGGCGAACGGAAGCAAGCTGTCGGGAATTTATAACAATGAAATGTATATGATAAAATTGCCCCCTGTGGCAAAAGCCTTTTCGTTTATGCATTATTCCAATTCTTGTTACTCGGAATATCTGGGGTGTCATATTTTCAATCATCTTGAAGTTACGGCTCAGGAAACGCTTTTGGGTATATATAGAAAAAACGACAAAACCTACAATGTTGTGGCTTGTAAAGATTTTGCGACAGGCGACTTGGAGTTTCAGGATTTTGCGTCTTTGAAGAATCAAATCATTGACAGCGGACAACATGGGTATGGAACCGAACTTGAAAGCATTTTATTTACAATAAAAGAGCAAAATTTAGTTGATGGCGATAAGCTTGTTTCCTTTTTTTGGGATATGTTTATCATAGATGCGTTAATTGGGAATTTTGACAGACATAACGGAAACTGGGGGTTCTTGAGAAACAGAAAAACGGATGAAGTTTCAATAGCTCCCGTTTTTGATTGCGGAAGTAGTTTGAATTCACAGGCAAGTGAAGAGGATATGAAAACCATTATGTCGGACATAAACCAATTAAAGATCAGGGTTTATGACAGACCTGTTTCCGCAATTCAGGTAAAAAATAAAAAGATAAGGTATTTTGATTTTTTGAAAGAAACGGAAAACCGGGATTGCATTAAGTCATTGAAAAAAATAACTGAGAAAATAGATTTTGGGATTATTGACGGTATGATAGAGTCCGTTCCTTTCTTTTCAGACACGATGAAAGAATTTTATCGCTTTATTTTAAGAAAAAGAAAAGAAATGATTTTGGAAAATGCTCTTGGGGAAAAAACTTGTTAATAGCAGTGTAAATATTATTCCGTTTGCAATAAGGATAAACGAGAAAAATTTACAGAAAGCACTTATATAAACATGAAAACACAGAATCAGACATAAGTGAATATTATTGAAAAGTATTTTAAGACAGGCAAAAGAGTAATGGTGGAAGGTGAGATAAAAAAAACAACTTTCAAAGACAAGACAGGCAAGGAAAAGACAATGCTTTATGTTTCCACAGATGAAGGACACATCAATCTCATGGGCAGTGCAAACTATATTAGATCCATAGTGAACGGTGAGGATAGGGATAAGTCTAAAAGTGCGAGCAATGAGAGCGTGTAAAAGGAAGACAAAAACATTAACTAAGAGAAAATGAAAAATGAAAAAGAGAATTTGTGAGAATATTATTTATTCGTTGCAAAAGGAGGAAGTATGGGCAGAATAATAAACGTGGACGAGGGTCGTACGGAAACTATGGAAATGAGGTTGAGATACGGCACGAAAGAGAGAGTGTTGTGGGAGATAGGCATGGAGAAGTGCCGGTTTCCAGAGATGTATTTTTTGAGAACGAAAGTGAAATAACAGATGAAGATAAAAAGATTTCAGCACAAGCATTATGACCATACGGCGTTTTGGCATTCATTTATTCATGCTTTTTTCATTCTCTGATTGTACAATACAATTTTAAATCAA
>JAQYLW010000013.1 GCA_028719825.1 Spirochaetales bacterium
AAGCAATTACAAGTATTAATTCCACAGAGCTTCCCGAAAAGAAATACGAGATAAAACTGTATTCCAACAATACCGATCCGTCTCCTGAATCTATATACACACAATTCCCGTTTATGGGATATGTGTCGCAAAGCGGAATAATGTACATAAGTCCGTCGGGGGTTATTAACACCCCCGGCCTGAACGACCCCATAACCGACAAGGACTCGGTTGAGAGCAGCATTGAGGCGTATGCAAAGTTTGGCAACCAGACAGCAGTAAGACTCAATCAGCTTTCAAAGAACGGATATGAATTTAAAGGGTGGAGCCGCAATGAGAATTACAAGAATGACGGCAAGGGAAAACTCTACTACGCAAACGATGAAGTCGTAATAAGATACAACGAAGAAGAAGAATTTGCGGACAAGGACAACATTATCAAGCTGTATGCCGTGTGGGAAGATTCAAAGGTTTATTCGTTGGTATTAAAGGATAAAGCAGACAGCGAACAGGTTTTGGGAACTATTTATTATCGCTCCGGGGATGGCTGGTATAATGATGAGGCTTGTACTGAAAAATTAACAAAGCTAAGCATTCCCAAGCGTAAATCTGAGGTGAATTTTTATTCGGGTCGCAGCGATATAAGCAATCCTGAAAGCATAGAGTACGGATGGACCTTCAAGGGATATAAGAGTTTTGACGAGGCAACAACGTACATCTCTGCATCGGGGGAAGTACAAAACGTAAGTATTTCATCAAATACGATATGCTATGCCGTTTGGGCTGCTGACAAAAGCATAGAACTAAAAAATTTATCAGAAAGCGTACATGACAGTGAATATGAGTTTATGGGATGGAGTGACGATGATGGTAGAACGCTGATAAACGGGTTTAGATATAATGTAAATGAAACCTATGGCGACAGCATAGTTCTTGTCGGCATATGGAAAGATAAAAGGGTTTATACGTTGACTCTTGACAATCAATATTCCGATGGAGACGTAGAGGCTGATATACAAAAGCTGTATTATAAGCCCGCCGCAACATATAAGTATGAGTATTCATCAGAGAGCGGTAAACAAGAAAGGGGTGAGATTGCACAAAGCGAAGGCTGGTACAGGGACGTTGATTGTGTGACGGCATTTACAGGGTTCAGTGCAGAAGAAATGCCAAAGCTCAAATACATAGTAAAGTACAATATCAACAGGAGCGTAAGCGGAGCTAAGGCTGAGGATGAGTATTATTACAGATTTAACGGCTATCAATCATATATAGATGAATTTGGTAATATTATAAAAGATGAAAACGGCGTAGCCGTGCGTCTTGCATCTTCCGACACAGCTCTTATTAAATGGAAACAAGGGGAGGGAATAAGGCTTCCCTATTTAGGTCAAGTAGGCAATGAAACACACACGGGATGGATTTATTCCAACAGTGGTGAATTTGTAGGAAATCCCGAGGACGTATATCATCCTGCCTATTACAACACGGAGCTTACACCTACATGGGAAAACGGAGCGATATACAAGCTTACACTCAACGCTGAAGGCGCAACCGACACAGGTCACCAAGAATCGATATTTTTCAAAGCAAACGATAATAAATGGTATCCGGACAGATTATCATCTGCTCCGATAGAAGCAATAAGCGCTCTGCCCGAAAAAGAGATAAGGGTATCGTTTAATCCCGTAGAGAGCGATACTACACCCTCGTCGTACAGTGACATAACAACAAAGAGTGCGTTCTTGGGGTATTCGGGCTATATAGATGCAAATGGAAGGATAATAGCAGCTTCCATATCAAATGACGTAACTGCAAAGGTACGATGGGCAGAAGCAGAGGAGATAATATTGCCCTCAGGTCCTCGTAAGGACAATTTAAGATTTGTTGCCTGGTGTAAGGATGAGGGCGGAGAGAAAGTAGCGGTATCATCCCCTTATGTTCCGCTCTCCGACATAGAACTGTATGCGAAGTATGAGAATTTGAACAAGTATACGCTTACGTTGGATTCCGACGGAGCAACTGAGGGAACAAACAGCAGCATATCGTATTGGATGGAAGACTCATCATGGCATAGTGACACAACATCCGGAGCGGTTATAAACAAAATAAACAAGCCCAAAAAAGTATGGAAAGTAGAATTAGACGTAAACAATTCACATATATCTCCGCTTCCCGATCAGGAAAGTGAATTCACATTCCAAGGATACAAGGGAGCAGACAATGTATATTATATTGATGCTATAGGAAACATAGTTCCAGGCAAAGTAATAACAAACGACAGTGTGGTAGCCAAGGCTGTATGGAATGAAGGTAAGAAAGCGAAATTGCCGCTTTTAACCTCACCTGGTTATGTATTTAAGGGATGGACCAAAGTTAAGGATGATGCGAGTACCCTTATTCCATCATCTGCAAACATGGAGCTTGAATACACACCGCTCAGTAACGGAGAAAGGCTGTATGCACTTTGGGAGCGTGATAGCAGT
>JAQYLW010000014.1 GCA_028719825.1 Spirochaetales bacterium
AATCTTCTTCGGATTATTTTTTAAAGGTATTAAATCTTCTATGAATTTCCTTAATCCCCAAGGATTATATTATTTTGACGAATAGAGGTAGCAGAAACGCGAAGCAGTGAGGGTAAAGCAAAGAGGAGCATACTTTGTGTATGTGACTCTGCTTTATCCCCCCTGCGACAAAGTTAATGCTGCCTATCTTCGTCAAAGACGTCGAAGATTCTTCGGACTATATTAAGTCGCGTTTCGAATCAATAGCCTTAAACTCATAATCCTTCCCCGGCAATATCGCATTCAGGATGATGCCGAACAAGGCAGCGCAGGCAAGGCCTCCAAACTGAATTGGGCCTATCTTTATGGGATATGCGTTAAAGCCAAGTCCGCTTATTAGAATAACGGCTGCTACAAGAACGTTTCGTGTGGCGGTAAAGTCAACCTTCTGTTCAACAAGAGTTCTTAATCCGATTGCTGAAATCATACCGTACAGAACAAAGGATATTCCACCTATGATGCAGGAGGGCACTGTGCTGATGGCCGCATCGAGTATTGGGCTCATAGAAAGCAGTATGGCAATTACCGCGGCTATTTCTATTACAAGAGGATCCGTAACGCCTGTAAGAACTATAACACCCGTATTTTCGCCGTATGTGGTGTTTGCAGGTCCTCCAAGCGCTCCTGCTATGCTTGATCCTACTCCGTCGCCAAGGAGTGTTCTTGTAAGACCGGGGTTTTCAATAAAGTTATTGCCTGTAGATTCTCCTATTGCCATCATATCGCCTATATGCTCAATCATTGCGGCAAGTGCTACAACAACGCATGTTATGATTGCGCCTATGTCAAAATGGGGTAAAGCAAACGGGGGAAGTCCCACAACTTTTTTACCGGAGAATGCGGAGAAATCTATTACCTGTCTTAATCCCGAAAGCGTTACTATCAGAGCAAGTACATAAGAGACTAATATGGCTATCAGAATGGGTATAATCTTTGCCATACCCTTACCCCATATATGCAGGGCAATTATTATAAGTATGGGTACTATGCCAAGTGCAATTATTATAGGATCGCCCGAACCCGTAAGGTTGTTTACGGCAGAGGGGGACAGAATAAGACCTATAAGAATAATAATTGGGCCTGTTACTACAGGGGGGAACAACCTCATAACTTTACGTGTTCCGATTATTTTAAAAAGCAAGGCGAAAACAGCGTATACAAGACCTGAAATCAGAACTCCGCCTGCGGCATATGAAAGCGGACTTATTCCCTTAGATGATGCAAGTTCAACGATTCTTGAATCATTTGCTATACTTGCGTAAGCCGCAAGGAAGGCAAAAGAAGAACCTAAAAACACCGGAACTCTGCGCTTGGTAATAAAATGGAACCAAAGTGTTGCTATTCCTGCACAGAATAGAGTAACTGAAACGCTGAATCCTGTTAAAATGGGAACGAGAACCGTTGCCCCAAACATTGCAAATACGTGCTGCAGACCGAGCACGATTGTTTTGCCCCAACCCAACTCTCTTACAGAGTTCTCAATTCTAGTCTGTTTTGTATCCATACTAGACTTTCAAACTATCACAATAAATGGAGTTTGTGCAATGTGATTTTACCTGTTTTCAAGAAAAAAAACAAAAAGTGTCTTGCCCCCGATTTTGTTCTTTAATAAATGCTTGAATTATGGTAGATTATAAAAAATATTTCCCATTGACAAACGGGTTTATTACCATGGACATCAGAGAATTAGAAAAAATAACCACAGATCTTAAGAATGGCTCCGATGCGGGAATTTCAAAACAGCACAACAGCGGTAAACTAACAGCCAGAGAACGCATATCTCGTCTTGTTGACAGCGAATCATTTTCAGAACTCGGTATGTTTGTTAAACACCGAGCAGTATCATTCGGTATGGCAGATAAAGATATTCCGTTAGACGGCGTGATAACAGGATATGCCAGAATTGCAAACAGGCCTGTATATATAGCAGCACAGGACTTTACCGTTTCAGGCGGTACTCTTGGCGAGATGCATGCACAAAAAATAGCAGAGTGCCAGCAAAGAGCAATGGATGCCGGAGTTCCTATTATTTTTGTAAACGACTCTGGTGGTGCACGCATTCAGGAAGGCGTTGATGCTCTTTCGGGATTTGGGCGTATTTTCCACAATGCCATAAAGGCATCGGGAGTAATTCCTCAAATTTCAATCATAGCAGGACCCTGCGCAGGAGGGGCCGTTTATGCTCCTGCTCTTACGGATTTTATTTTTGTAACGGACAAGGTTTCAAAAATGTTTATAACAGGCCCTAATGTCATTAAAGAGGTGACAGGTGAGGATGTGGATTTTGAAACCTTAGGAGGAGCAGATACTCAAAGCAGAATAAGCGGAGTTGCTCATTTTAGGTTTCACACCGAGGATGAATGCTATGAGGGGGTAAAAAAACTTCTTTCCTATCTTCCGGACAACAATCTTGATGATGTCAGAGCTGTTGAGTACAACGATGATGACAACAGGTTTTCCGATGCGCTTGATAGCATAATACCCTCTGTCGCTTCAAAGCCTTATGATATAAAAGAGGTAATTAGACAGATTGCTGACGATGGGGATTTTTTTGAATACTCAGAATTTTTTGCTCCGAATATCGTAACGTGTTTTGCCCGTATTGGCGGTACAAGCGTTGGGATTGTTGCAAATCAACCCATGGTGTATGCAGGAAGCTTAGACTGTGATGCAAGCGATAAAGCCTCCAGATTTGTACGTACGTGTGATGCGTTCAATATTCCATTAATTACTCTTGTGGATGTACCGGGGTTTTTACCCGGTGTAAAAGAGGAACACAAGGGGATAATTCGCCACGGTGCAAAGCTTTTGTATTCATACAGTGAGGCGGTTGTTCCAAAAATTACCATTATATTAAGGAAAGCGTACGGCGGTGCATATATAGCTATGTGTTCAAAGAGCTTAGGCGCTGATTTTGTTTACGCATGGCCGGGAGCCGAGATAGCTGTTATGGGAGCAGAGGGAGCAGTCGGAATTCTGTATGCAAAGGAATTGAAAAACGATTCTGACGGAACCTATAAGGCACAAAAGATAAGCGAATACAAAAAAGAATTCATGTCTCCGCTTGTAGCGGCGCAAAGAGGTATTGTGGATGATATTATTATGCCTTCGGTTACCCGTAAACGTATCATAAGTGCGCTACAATTGCTAAAAAGTAAAAAAGCATATAAAATACAAAAAAAACACGGGAATATGCCTCTATAGTTAAAAGGCATTCTATTGTTTAAAAAGGAGCAGTTTATGTTTCGTGAAAACACAACAATTGCACAAGGGCTTATCATTGCCGTTTTTTCGATGATTGTTGTTTTTGTTATCCTACTCATAATTTCATTTCTTATTGATCTGATAGCGTATTTAATCAAAAGGTTTGGTCCAAAAAATACTGCGCCAAGCAAAAACGCTCAGGCTTCTTCAGTGCAAAAATCATCTTGTGAGGAAGAAGAGGTTGCAGCAGTGGTTGCAGCTATAGCAGCGTATTTGGGTAGAGATAATTTTACCGTCAAATCCGTAGAAAATAAAAGCGATAATTCTTCGTGGAAGGTATCGGCTCAAATAAATTCAACAAAATAAATCAGATAAGGAGAAATAAAATGTCAAAGAGATTTCACATTGTACTTAACGGTAAATCTTATGAAGCTGAAGTTGAGGAAGTCGGAGCATTTCCCAAAGAGATGGTTTGCACATCATCTCCCGTAGGCTCATCCCCTGTTCAGAGCGCACCTGCTCAACCATCAAACGGAAGTGCAAAAACCGTTGAAGCACCGATGGCAGGAGTTGTTATAGGTTTATCGGTAAAGGTTGGAGATAAGATAAACGAAGGCGATGTATTTGTTAAAATCGAAGCTATGAAAATGGAGAACGAAGTTCCGTCAACAGCAAGCGGAACCGTTACAAACATTCTTGTTTCCGACGGACAGCAGGTTCAAGCCGGGGACGCTCTTATTGAAGTAAAATAAGGAGTTCGTAATGGGTAACGTTCTTTTGAACTTTTGGAATAGTACGGGCTTTTCCAAACTATTTACGCTTTCTACGCATATAGCAGGCAATGTATATGTTCCCGGAGAGCTTATAATGATTTGCCTTGCCTGTTTTTTCCTGTATCTTGGAATTAAAAAAGGTTATGAGCCATACTTGATGATTCCGATTGCATTTGGAATGCTGCTTGCAAACCTTCCTAATGCAGGTCTTGATACGCATATGGCTGCGGCGTTTGAATCGCTGAAAATGCGGGATCTTCTCAATCCGAACTTTGTTTTGCCCGAAGCAATAATAACAGGTGGTAAAACCATTGGAGAACTGACATTCGGCGAATGGGCAGGAATGGCAAAGGGCGGACTTGTTTACTATTTGTTCCAGGGAACGAACCTTGGGATTTATCCTCCTCTGATTTTCCTTTGTATAGGGGCAGGAACTGACTTTGGTCCTCTTTTGGCAAACCCGCGTTCACTTCTTTTGGGAGCAGCTGCACAGCTTGGAATATTTATGACCTTTATAGGTGCATTGCTGCTTGGTTTTACAGGAACAGAGGCCGGAGCGATAGGTATTATAGGTGGGGCTGACGGACCTACAGCACTTTATATTACAAGTAAGCTTGCTCCGCATCTTTTAGGGCCCATAGCCATAGCGGCATACTCATATATGGCGCTTGTTCCTATTATTCAGCCTCCTATTATGAAGCTTCTTACAACGCCAAAAGAAAGGGTTATTAAGATGCAGCAGCTTAGGAGTGTAAGCCAAACAGAGAAAATTGTATTCCCCATAGTGGTTACGATCTTTACCGTTCTTCTATTGCCGGATGCAGGTTCTCTTATAGGTATGCTTATGCTTGGCAACCTGTTGAAGGAATCGGGCAGAGTGCCTCTTTTGGTAAACTGTATACAGAATTCTCTTATGTATATTGTTTCGATATTCCTTGGACTTACGGTTGGCGCAAAGGCCACAGCAGAGATGTTTTTAAGGCTGCAAACGCTCATGATTATAGCTCTTGGACTTATAGCATTTGCATTTGGAACGGCAGGTGGACTTCTTATCGGAAAACTTATGTGTAAGCTTACGCACGGAAAGGTTAATCCGCTTATTGGAGCCGCAGGAGTGTCTGCAGTTCCCATGGCTGCACGTGTTGCTCAGGTTGAAGGACAAAAATACAACAAGTCAAATTTCCTTCTTATGCATGCAATGGGGCCGAATGTAGCAGGTGTTATAGGATCGGCTGTTGCGGCAGGTATGCTTTTGCTGTTTTTGCGTTAGATAGTCATTAATGCAATAAAGTGTTATATAATATAGATTAGAGGAGATATTTTATGTCAACAATTTATCATGTAACCAAACGAGAAAACGACGGTAGAGAATGGAAAGTTTTTATTCAGGGATCAGATAAGGTTATTAAACTTTTTCCAACTCAGCAAGAAGCTTTGGAATACGCTACTAAGCTTGCAAAAAATAAAAATGACGGCAGCTCGGTTCGCTTGCATGGACTTGACGGAAAAATGCGAAAATATTGGGGCTGATAGCTTATTGACATATCAACCATTTTAATATTTAATTATTAAGGTTGTTTATTTAATGCGTGATCTTCTGGTCACGCCGAGGTGATGTAGCTCAGTAGGTAGAGCACCCGGCTCATAACCGGAAGGTCAGGGGATCGTGGCCCCTCATCACCACGAAAATATCGGCGAGTTAGCTCAGTGGGAGAGCGATTGCCTTACACGCAATTGGTCGGGGGTTCAAATCCCTCACTCGTCATTTTTTGGTTTTCTATGTTTAATATCAAAGATAATTTAAAAGCAATATTCGATTCCATCGCAGAAGAAGAGATAAAAAGCAATCGCAAACTCGGCAGTGTTGTTCTATGTGCCGTTAGTAAAACAAAACCGTATGAAATGATTTCAGAAGTTGTTTCAGGACAACAGAGAGTTTTTAATATCGGCGAAAATTATGTTCAGGAAATAGAGAAAAAATTTAAGGATATAAAACGCGATTACACACTTAGGATGATAGGTCATTTACAGTGTAATAAGGTGAATAAGGTTGTTCCCCTTGTAGATACGATTGATAGCGTAGATAGTTTAAAACTCCTTGATAAAATTAATGAGTGTTCCATAAAAAACGGCAAAGTAACCCGAATACTTATAGAGCTTAATACGGCGTTTGACGGAGAAAAAACCGGGTTCATGAGTGAAGATGAAGCATTACAGGCTATTGAAGATATAGAACAGAAAAAAGGCGTCTGTCTTTCGGGGTTTATGACAATGGGAGAACTTGGCGGCTCGGAAGTTCAGCTAAGGCGTTCTTTTGGAAAACTCAGGGAATTTGCAGAAAAGGTCAAAATTGAACATCCCGATTTAAATCCCGATGTTTTGAGCATGGGAATGAGCTCCGATTGGCGATATGCCGTTAGGGAAGGCTCAACAATGGTTAGGATAGGAAGCGCAATTTTCGGAGCGAGGACGCAGTGAAGAAGTTTATAGCATTGCTGTTTTTTATGCTTGTAATTTCGTCTGTGGCTTTTTCGGCAACAACCAATGATGATAAAAAAGTTCAGGGTACAGCCCCTACAGGAAAAGATGCTGACTTAATGACAGAAGAGGAAAAACAGGAATTTAAACTTTCGTTTGGGTACGAGCCGTATGCAACAAGCGAATTTCCTTCATGGACCCATAAACTGCGCCGTGCTGAGGTTATAACCTTTGGAGCAACCGCATTAACTTTTCCGCTTTTAAACATAATATTTCAGAATACGGGCACTAAGTTTTCAAACGACGACACACTGGACTTTTTGGCAAAGTTCGGCATTGCCGCAGGTGCCGGTCTTATTATAGCCATTATCGACCTGATTATTGGTGAAGTAATGACGGAAGAAGAGGAATGACAGACATTATAACAGATAGCGCTGTTTATGAGGATGATGACATACTTGTTATAAATAAACCTCAGGGTCTGATAGTTCATCACGGAGCCGGTGTTACAAGCGGAACTCTTTACGATATGCTGATAAACCGTTACGGCAATGCGGATAGCCATTTTAAAGACGAATGCAGAATGGGTATTGTTCATCGCTTAGATAAGGATACATCCGGCCTTATGGTTATTGCAAAAAATCCAAATTCGTATTATTCGCTGATAGATGAGTTTAAAGAGCATAGAGTGCAAAAGGAATATAGCGCGCTGTGTTATGGTTTTTTCAATGTAACAGAGGGCGTAATTGATACTTATATTAACCGGTCAAAGTCCGACAGAAAAAAATTCAGCGTTTCAAAAACATCAGAAGGAAAAAACGCAATAACGCATTACGAGGTGGTTGAACAATTTGAATTCGGACGGAAAAAAAAGCAATATGTTGCACTTTTAAAGGTTGTTATAGAAACAGGCAGAACTCATCAGATAAGAGTACACATGTCCTCTATTGCCCATCCTGTTGTGAACGACGTTATTTATTCAAAGAAAAAAACAGAAGAAATATCATCAATGGGGCTTATGTTGATGTCCGCATCTATTGCTTTTAATCATCCCGTTACAAAAAAAATTATGGAATTCCGACTGCCCTTAGATGATCGTTTTATAAAGTGTATGAGTGTTTTACAGGGCATTCAGTGATATTGAGTTTTGAAGTGTTTTTTTATAACATATTAATTTATGGGAAATACGGCTATAAAAGGCGATAAAAATACATCAGGCAG
Source organism: Spirochaetales bacterium (assembly GCA_028719825.1). GTDB lineage: Bacteria > Spirochaetota > Spirochaetia > Sphaerochaetales > Sphaerochaetaceae > UBA9848. The sequence goes on from JAQYLW010000014.1 coordinate 7,716, forward strand.
TTTTACTCCCCATAACAAAAAGGGGACTCCAAAAATATTCAAGAACATCGGATGGTACTTTGCCATACTGATAGTTGTGTTGTTAATAATTGTAATGGCTGTTCCGTCATTTGGAATCTTTTCAGGTAGTAGGCAAGGCGAAGAATATGTATTCGGCAAATTCGCAGATAGGGAAATAAAGTTTGCAAGCGGATCTTATATGGCTACTACATATAACAACATATTACAGCAGTATTCTCAGTATTTTAATGCCGAGCAGATTTCTTCTATGCAAATGCAGATTATGCAGCAGGCATTTCAAAGTGCATCATTGCAGACTGCTTTTGATTACTATGCTTCAAAATACGGAATAAATATAAGCGAAAAAGAAGTTGATGACTACTTACGTAACAACTATAAAGATGACAAAGGCAACTTTAACGCATCAGCATGGAAAAACCTTAGCGCTTCCGGGCGTGCGAACATCAGAGCAAGCGTGACTAATGAACTTGTCGGTAAAAAGCTGTCAGATCTTTATAAAGCCTCTCCAATATCTGAGGGAGAAATAGAAGCACTTAGGGTTTATAAGCAGGGCGTACGTGAGAAGGAATATGAAGAGCAAAAAGAAAAAGACTCTCGTGAAGGTATAACTACGGAGGAAAAGCAGGCGGAAATAGTGAATGTGACTGAGAAAGAAGTTATCTCATCCATCCGTGATAATACACAGGACAGATTCTATTCTTCCGTGTTAGAATCAAAGCTTCTTGAAGACAATTTTGTTTACGTATACACAAGTAAAATTCTGCCCCTTATGACCCAAGCTGAGGATAATGCAGTAGAGACTACTTTAAATACGGAAGATGCCGAAGCGGCAACTTCTACAACCACCGATACTTCCGTAAGTACTGATGCTGCAGATAATGTTGAAACAGACAATGTAGCTGATACGGAAACAGGTACAGCACCCGATAATTCTTCAAGCACATAAATCACAGAATGATAATGAGTGATATATGCATATTGCAGTTGTAGATATAGTATTCATAGTTATTATGCTTGCTTCCGGTATTGCATGTTCTATTAAAGGATTTTTTACGGAACTGGGAGCAAAGGCAAGCTATGTAATAGGTGGTCTTGTTTCTATAATGTTTACAAAACAGCTGTTGTATTATGCTGTTTCATCCCTTGGGATAGATGTTAATATAGTTTCGGCTCTCATTGTTTTTTTAATTCTGTTTTATGTGGGATTTATACTCTGTCGTGCAACAGCCGGTATCTGTACAAAAGCACTTGACGGAATAAAGCTTAAATTTATAGATATTGCACTCGGCTTTATTTTGGGAATAGTAGAGTGTTTTGCAGCTATACTTATAATAGTGTTTATACTTCGATATCAAAATGTGATTGACGTACAATCCATACTCGTTGATTCTTATATGTACAACAAAATAATGTTGCCTTTAATTAACAATATTTCATCAATAGGCATATAAATGTTTGAACGCACGCAACTGCTTCAGGAAAAACGCTCAAAAGAGCTGAGTGACTTGTTTAACAATGGTCGCTTTCCGCATAGTGTGCTTTTTTATGGTCCGGATTGTTCATCACGTCTTACTGCCGCTCTTGACTCTGCAAGAGCAATACTCAAAACGCCTATCCTGTTTTCAAAGCTCAATTCGGTATATGCATATCTTTCAAGAGATGTGTTTATTGCCCTGAATGCAAAGGGCAAGATGTTTCTTAATGATCAGACAAAGGGATCGTATGAAAGGTTTACTGACGAATTGTTTGTTCTTATGTTAACGCGTACATTCTCATCTCTTAGAAATGAGGAGGGTGGGAAAAACACACTCAGTGCCTCTGATGAAGAAAATCTTATCAGCCTTTATGCCGATCTTGTCTCTGTTCCGTTTGATACCTCTAAAACAGAGGAGCTTTCAAAGAAGGTTGTAAAAGTTCTTTCTATCGCAGAAAACATCAAAGAAGAAAGCGGCTTTTCAATTAAGGATGTAAGGCTTATTAAAAAACAATCCATTCTTCATTCCGCAAGCGGTGAGGCGAAGATCTTTATAATTGAAGGTTTGGAAAATGCTTTGCCTGCCGCAAAGAATGCTTTTTTAAAGATTCTTGAAGAGCCGCCTGAAAATACGTATTTTATTATTATTTCAAGCGAGAGAAAGGCCGCTCTTGGCGACACTATATTATCACGTCTTGTTCAGTTTTCGTTTCATGCCATAGATGCGGAAGGACGTAAAGCTTTTTTTGCAGCATATCAAAGACCCTCAGTAGAGGATGGGGATATTAACACATTCTTCCTTGAAGAGGGATATGAAGAAAGCCGTGAATTCAAAAAGATAGCTTTGAATTTTGCCTCTGTGCTTCTTTCAAGGCGCTCATATCTTGAGGCTCGTGATATTGTTCTTTCTGTTTTTGGACCTGTAAGAACCAGGAATCGCAAGAGCGATATTCTGTTCATGCTTTTTTTAAACACAGTGGCTAAGGAATGCATAAAAGCCTTTAAAAACAAGGAGTTTATGGCAGAACCCTATCTACAAGCAATAAGCGATGCATATAATAAATACCGTGTTTACAATATCAGCTCACGTAACGCTATGCTGTATTTAATAGACGAGTTATTGGAATTTTAGTATAATTTTATAAGATGGCACATGATGACGAAAACGCTCTTATAGTAATGCCTCCAGGACGTTTTGTTGGGGAATCTAAAAAACGATTAGACGAAATAGTTACAAACAGTACTCCTATGGCTCATATTGCACAGATGGTATTGCGTATTGCCCCTTCTAATTTAAGCATATTGATCACGGGAGAATCAGGAGTTGGCAAACAGGTGATAGCAGAGGCGATACACTCATCGTCCCTTAGAAAAGGAGCATTCATAGACACCCATTGTGCATCATTTTCGCCCACACTCTTGGAGGACGAATTGTTCGGACACGAAAAAGGAGCTTATACAGGTGCCGTTTCTTCCAAAAAGGGAATATTTGAGCGAGCAAACGGCGGAACGCTGTTCTTGGATGAAATAGGGGAAATAGACAGCGTTATGCAGGTTAAACTCCTTAAGGTTTTAGAGGAAAAACGCTTTACGCCACTGGGTGGGGAAAAAGAAATAAAGAGCGATTTTCGTTTAATCTGCGCAACTAACAGAAACCTTAAGAAAGAAGTTGAAGAGGGGCGTTTCCGTGAGGATTTGTACTACAGAATAAACAAGATGACGTTGGAAATTCCCCCATTAAGGGAAAGAAAAAACGACATTATGGCGCTTGCCGCCTCATTCTTGAAAAAATACAGCATAGAGAATAATAAAAAAGTCATCGGTTTTACCGAGGAAGCTGCCCAAATGCTTTTGAACTACAGATGGCCGGGCAATATACGCGAATTGCAGAATGTCATCGAAGCCGGCACCGTGCTTGCAAAAAGCGATTTTATTACATCTGATGAACTTCCCTATGAAATAACTTCATCATATAAACAACAGGACAGCCCGTTTGACAACGTAATAAAAGACAGTAAAGAGAGCGAAGAAGAGCAAACCACCATTATCAGTTCAAATTTTGAAAAACAGGGTGAAAATTATGTAACCATAAAACTCGGAACTCTCAAAGAAATGGAAAAAGAGTTGATAAAAGCAACGCTTGAATATTACGACGGCAATAAGAGCCGCGCTGCCGCTGCCCTTGGTATAAATAGAAAAACGCTATCCCTTAACGAATAGCGTTTTACAAATTAAACAATAATTAAATCAGCCTACTATAGCGATGATATCTTCGGCTTTTACGATAAGGTAGTTTACGTCACCATCCTTAAAAGATGTTCCGGCATATTTGTCGTACATAACCTTTTGTTTTACTTTAACGCAGATGCTGTCTGCACTTCCAACTGCCTCTACAGTTCCTATTTGTGTTTTTTCCTGAGCCGACTGTGGGATATAGATACCACCCTTGGATTTTTCCTCGGCCTCGCTTACTCTGATAAGAACTCTGTCGTTAAGCGGAGTTATTTTCATATTTTTCACCTCTAAAATTATTATTTGTGAATAATCACTTGATTATAATACTAAATATATGTTCAAAATACAAATTCAATGAGAAAATTATGCATATCAAATTTAACAAACTGTGCAATATTTGCACACTTATCCTTTTGTTCTTTAATCTATATATTGTTGTAAATCAAGGAGTTAGCTTGATTTTTTAAAATTGGCACGCATTTTGCAAGTATATTTGTGAGGCAAAGGATAAATTATGAAAAATTACAATTCAAAACCATTAAACGAAGAAACCATCGTAAGCATGTATTTTAATGACATTAACGACAAGCCGCTTCTTAGTGAAGAAGAGGAAAGAGAACTTGCCATAAAATGTACTAACGGGGATAAAAAAGCAAGAGAAACTCTTGTTGACTCAAATCTTCGTTTTGTAATTAAAATCGCAAAAGAATATCAGGGAATGGGATTATCTCTTGCGGATTTGATAAGCGAGGGGAATATAGGACTGCTTAATGCCGTGGACAAGTACGAGGTCAGCAAGGGAACTCGATTTGTAAGTTATGCAATTTGGTGGATTAGACAGTCTATTCTTAAAGCAGTATCGGACAAAGGTCGCCTTATTCGCCTTCCTCAAAACAGGGTTTTGGATTTAATGGATATAAAATCCGAGGCAAATCGCTTTGAAAACGAAACAGGCAGGGCAGCCAGCGATGAAGAGCTGTCGGAAAGAGTGAACATTTCATCAAATGTTATAAGAGACATACGTTTTGCAACAATGCCCTATGTTTCTCTTGATGCTCCGATGTCGTTTGATGGCGATGGTGATTCTTCAAAAACGTTTATAAAGGATTCAATCGCATGCAGCGACAGCGACTTTTTAATCTCAATGGAAGAAAAGGAAAAAAAGGCTGAGATCCTCTCTCTTGTTAATTCACTTCCCAAAAAGGAATCCGATGTAATAAAGATGAGATTCGGACTTGACGGATACAGCGAAATGTCACTTCAGGACATTGGCGAATATATGTCTCTTACAAAAGAGAGAATAAGACAGATAGAAAAGGTAGCGCTTGGGCATCTTAAGGAGGTAATGAGCGAAGAAAACGTTGCATAAGTTATTTTTTTCATTTTTGTTTTCCTAATTAAAGTGTGAGGTGAACGTCATTTTTGCGTTCGCCTTTTTTTGTTGATAATTGGGATATTTTTATATATATTTTATAAGTATAGGAGATTACTAAATGAAGTTATCAGATGTAAAACACTCTGCCCTTGTAAAATGGGTAGAAAAAATTGCAGCAGAATGTACGCCTGATGATATTTATGTTTGCGACGGTTCAAAAAGAGAATATGATTCGTTAATGCAAACTTCGGTTGACACAGGACTTGCTGTGCCTCTTAATCCCAAAAAAAAGCCAAATTGCTTTTTGTTCCATTCGGATCCTTCCGACGTAGCCAGGGTAGAAAAAAGGACATTCATCGCTTCTGAAAAAGAGGAGGATGCCGGCCCGACTAACAACTGGATTAATCCTTCCGATCTCCGAAAGGAACTTGATAGGCTTGCTCGCGGATGTATGAAGGGCAGAACCATGTACGTTATCCCATTCTCAATGGGACCTGTAGGATCGCCACTTTCAAAAATCGGTGTTGAAATTACAGACAGTGCGTATGTTGTATGTAATATGCATATAATGACACGTGTTGGAGAAAAAGTCCTTGATGTTCTTGGCTCCGACGGCTATTTTGTTCCTTGCTTCCATTCTGTAGGTAAACCTCTAGCGGATGGTGAAAGCGACAATGGCGTATGGCCATGTGCACCTATGGAAAACAAGTACATTGCACACTTCCCTGAAAAAAGAGAGATTTGGTCTTACGGTTCGGGATACGGCGGAAACGCTCTTCTTGGTAAAAAATGTCTTGCTCTCAGAATAGCATCCGTTCTTGCTCGTGATGAAGGATGGCTTGCAGAACACATGCTTATTTTGAAGATTACAAATCCTGAGGGAAAGAGCAAATTTATAACAGCTGCATTCCCTTCAGCATGCGGAAAGACAAACCTCGCTATGCTTATTCCTACAATTAAGGGCTGGAAAGTTGAAACCGTAGGTGATGATATCGCATGGATGAGATTCGGTAAGGATGGCAGATTATATGCTATTAACCCCGAAGCAGGTTTCTTTGGAGTAGCTCCCGGAACAAGTGCAGAAAGCAATAAAAACGCTCTTCTTTCTGCAGAAGCAAATACAATCTTCACAAATGTTGCTCTTACAGAAGATAAGGATGTATGGTGGGAAGGAATCGGATATGATGCACCCGGTAAGCTCATAGACTGGAAAGGCAATGAGTGGATTCAAAATAAGGCAGATAAGACACAGGCTCCTGCTGCACATCCGAATTCACGCTTTACGGCTCCTGCTTGTCAGTGTCCTGCTATTGCACCTGAATGGGATGATCCTAACGGTGTACCTGTTTCTGCTATCTTGTTTGGCGGAAGACGACCTTCCACAATTCCTCTTATTCATATGGCTCGTGATTGGAATCACGGAGTATTCCTTGGTTCGATCGTGGGATCAGAGGTTACTGCAGCAACGCTTGATGTAAAAGCAGGAACAATCAGACGTGATCCGTTTGCTATGCTTCCGTTCTGCGGATACAACATGGGCGACTATTTCAAACATTGGATTGAGATAGGAAAACATAAAGGCGCAGTATTGCCAAAGATTTTCTATGTCAACTGGTTTAGAAAAACAGCAGACGGCAAGTGGTTATGGCCGGGTTACGGAGAAAACAGCAGAGTTCTTAAGTGGGTATTTGAATGCTGTGACGGTACTGCTAAAACTCAGGATACACCTATTGGAATCATGCCAACCCTCGATGCTATCGACAGACCTGAAGGAGTTAGCGAAAGCGATATGAAGGAGCTCCTTTCCGTTGATAAAGAAGGATGGCTTAAAGAGGTTAAGGACATTCGAGAAAATCACTATCCAAAGTTCAAGGGACATCTTCCAAAAGAACTCTCGGATTGTCTTGATGAATTGGAAAATCGTTTGTCAAAATAATTTTGCATAAAAGAATAAAGACACCGGGGCGAAAATAACACAGTATTTCAAACCGGTGTTTTTTATTACAACAGTATGAATAAACGCAACATCTTTGAATTTGTTAGTATTTTAGTCACTTGTATCCTTCTTTTGAGTACAATATATTTTTTGACATTTACTCTTAAGCAGCAGGATGATCTTAGAGCAAAAATGGAAATGGAAAGGGTGTTGTTTGACATATACGCTCAATCAAAAGTTGAAGCTATTGATATAGTATCGATATTTGAAGAAAAGGGTATTGAGGGAGTAGGAATATGGGACAAATCAGGAAAGATATTGTTTAAATACGGAGATGTTCCTGCATTTGATAATCTTCCTTCCCCCGGCAGGATCAGCGATAGTTCATACATCATAAGCAGCAAGAACTATATAGAGTATATATCAAAGGGGCGCAACAGCAGCATTATTGAATCAACAGAAGATACAGCCAAATATGCCGTGAAGATGCTGTTTGAACACAAAAATATCGAAACAAAAGCAAATTATCCGGTTGTATATATAAAAAAGAAAGCGCCTGTGTTTAATACCAGACGTATCAGTATAAGAATTCTTCATATAAGCACTTTGTTTATAATTATTTTTCTGGCTGCCGTTTTGTACTACTATCGCAAAAAGAGCAATAAGACAATAGAGAAACAGACAAAAACAAATGTGCATACAACGGTTGGAGAAGCTGCAAGAACGCTTGCGCATGAAATAAAGAATCCGCTTTCAACCATACTTCTACAAATTGCTCTTTTAAAAAAAATGCACCAGGATCAGGAGAGCGAATATGAAGTAATTGAAAAAGAGGCTGGCAGAATACTCAGCCTTGCCGATAAAACCACAAATTTCCTAAGCAATCCCATAGGGACTCCCAAAAGAATTGAATTGTTGCCGTTCATAAAGGAATTCTATGCAAGATTCGACTATCCCTTGTTAATAGCTTACGACCCAGAAGCCGAAAAAACAGCCGTGTTCTTTGATGAAATACGATTGAGAAGCGTAATTGAAAACCTTATTAAAAATGCAATAGATGCCTCAGTATCCGAGAACGATTACAAAGAGCCGATTTTGATTGAAATATCACTAATGGGCAAAAACCATATACGAATTCTGGTGGAGGACAGAGGATGCGGACTGCCAAAGGGAAGTTCTGTTGACGATTTGTTCAATCCGTTTTATACCACAAAAATTACAGGTTCCGGAATAGGGCTTGCCGTGTGTAAGCAGTTTGTAGAAGCCGGAGGGGGAACTATAAAATTATATGGCAGAGAAACCAAAGGTACGGTGGCAGAAATTGTTTTAAAGAGGGTTGATTGATGAATATTTTGATAGCAGATGATGAAAGCGCTCTCAGAGATCTACTTATAAAATACATGCAGATTGAAGGAATAGAGGCACACGGTGTTAAAAACGGCCAGGAGGGCTTGGATGCCTTAGAGGCAAACAGCTATGATGCGGTTCTTGTTGATCTTAGAATGCCCGTTATGGACGGTCTTGAAATGATAAAAGAGGCTCGTCGCCTTGGTTTTAGAATCCCCATAATAATGATGTCGGCTCACGGTGAAACAAGCGATGCGGTTGAAGCTTTAAAAAGCGGAGCAGACGATTATATAGTAAAACCGTTCTCCCCCGATGAACTCCTTATAAGGTTAAATCAGGCTATAGAAGCCTTTAGAAGTAAAAACATTGTTCAGGCAATATCATCCCCACCTAATAATGCAGAGGATTTGTTTATTGGCGAATGCAATGCAATTAAGGATATTAAAGAGATGGTATCAAAAATGCGCCTTGCTTCATCAAACGTGATGATTACGGGCGAAAGCGGTACCGGAAAGGAAGTTCTTGCCCGATATATACATGCTAATTCCCCCGTTTCATCAGGACCGTTTATTGCAATAAACATTGCCGGAGTTCCTGAAAATCTTATTGAAAGCGAGCTGTTCGGATATGAAAAGGGTGCATTTACGGGGGCAAACACAAGAAAGGCGGGGCTATTTGAGCTTGCTCAGGGCGGCACGCTGTTTTTGGACGAAATAGGGGATGCCTCGCTTTCACTTCAGGTAAAACTGCTGCGTGTTATTCAGGAAAAAACGATAATGCGCCTTGGTGGGAATACAAACATACCAATCAATGTCAGATTTATAACGGCAACAAACAAGAATCTTGAAAGTATGATTAGAGATAATACTTTTAGAGAGGACTTATATTTCAGATTGAATGTTGTGCACTTTCATCTTCCGCCGCTTCATGAAAGAGGCAATGATATAGTTCTGCTTTCCAATGCCATGATAAAAAAAATAACGTCAAAGATGCCATCCCCGGTAACCGAACTAAGCAAAGATGCCTTAAAAAAAATAATCAGCTACAATTTCCCCGGCAACATAAGAGAGCTTGAAAATGTTTTGGAAAGGGCGATTATTTTTTCATCATCAGATACTATAGAAGCCTCATCTGTTATTCTTACAAATGCAAATGAGCATAACGAAAGCGATATGTCCTCTTTTACCATGCGCTCTGCAGAAATGAATGCAATTAAAAATGCGCTTGCCGCAACAGGTGGAAACAGAACAAAAGCCGCAGACCTGCTTGGAATTTCACGCCGATCGCTGATATCCAAAATAGAGGAATACGGCATTTCGTAAACTAATTCTTCATAGAATGTGGCTGTCTTGTGTTTTCAAGAACATCTCGCCACAGATTGCCTGTTATATCAACGCTGTTTTTACCGCTTGTTACAAGACTTATCGGAAGATGAACATAGTTGTTATGTACAAGAGCAACGCAAACAGATGTTCTTCCGGCCATTGCAGCATGTACGGCATGAGCTCCAAGACGTGCACAGAATATAGCATCGTAACTGTCTGCCGGCGATGAGCGTATAATATAAGAAGGATCTATGTATTTGACATTGGTTTCTATTTTCTTCAAATCAAAATATTCCTTGATTTTTTGCTTTAAAAATAGTCCTATATCGGCAAAAACAACATTGCCGGAGAGATCTTTACGCCCCGTTGCGGGTAAAAGATCCTGTCCCGCGCCTTCTGCAACAAGAACAACCGCATGACCTCTGTTTATTATTCGTTTTTCAAGATGAGCCAAAAGTCCGTTTTCCCCATCTAAATCAAAGGGGTTCTCCGGTATTAAACAGAAGTTCACATCGTTTTGTGCAAGGGATGTCTGAGCTGCTATAAAGCCGGCTTCTCTTCCCATAACCTTAACAAGGCCTATGCCGTTTATTGCGTTTTTTGCCTCTGTATGGGCTGATCTGACTGCCTCCGTTGCCTTTTGAACGGCAGTATCTACTCCAAATGAACTTTGAATGTATAAAAGATCGTTATCTATGGTTTTAGGAATGCCTACGATTCCTATTTTCAATCCTCTTTTTTCAATTTCCTCTTGAATAGCTTGTGCCCCTCTTAGGGTTCCGTCTCCGCCTATACAAAAAAGAATATTGATATTCTGCTTTTCAAGGGTGTCAACAATCTCTTCAACTTGATTTCCTCCACCTCTGGCGCTTCCTAAAATTGAACCGCCTTTTTCCTGTATTTCATCAACCAAATCAGGATTCAAATCAACAAAAGAATAGGTTGTGTTCTGAAGCAAACCTCTGTATCCGAATTTGATTCCGCTTATTCGCCTTACTCCGTATCCAAACCATAGGCATCTGACAACAGATCGTATTATATTGTTAAGACCGGGGCAAATTCCTCCACACGTTGCTATTGCAGCATGAACATGCGATGGATTGAAATAAATAAATTCGCGAGGACCTGCAGCCTCAACAAGCTGACCATTTGCATTCCTTTTATCTACAAACAGAAATACGGAATCATCATCGTCGTTTGTGTAGTCGGCTCTTTTATTGTCATACTCCTTCGCCATGGAGATTGGGGAAGGGATTTTGCATTTTCCGAGATTTTTAACTTTAACGTCAACCGTGTTGTTTTGCTTTGTCATCTTTATCTCCTATAGTTATTTTGGATGATTAATATATAATCTATATAGTAATAAAAAAAAGGTAAAGAAAAATGAGCGCCGTAAAAACATATGAAGAATTGAAAAAAATAGTTTGCCTTACAAGTGATGAAGAAGAATGGTTTAAAAAACAGAATGAGGATAGCCTTGCTTTTTTGATTCCGGGAGAGTTCTCTGATAAATTGAATATCCCTGAAATAAGACGTCAATTTGTTCCGTCCATAAGGGAAATGGATGAAAGCTCTCTTACAAACGATCCGCAAAATGAAAAGAACTACACCGTGTGTTCAAAACTGGTTCACAGATACACAAACAGAGTTGCTTTTACAGTTACCGATAAGTGTTTTGGATATTGTAGGCATTGTTTTAGGCGACGATTCACATCCCATGATAAGGAAGCAACACAAAAAGAGATAGATGATGTTTGCACCTACATATCCGCCCATAAGGAAGTAGAGGAGATTCTTGTAACAGGAGGGGATCCCTTAACTCTTTCAAATAATGTGCTTAAAGCGCTGTTTACTTCTTTAAGAAAGGCAAATGAAAATCTAATTATACGCTTGTGTACAAGGGGGTTAAGCTTATGCCCTCAAAGGTTTGATAGTGAGCTTCTGAACATATTAAAGGAATTTAACGAAAACGCACCATTGTTTTTGATCTCACAATTCAATTCTCAGTACGAGTTTAGCTCTAAAACAGAGCAGAAAGCCAAAGAGATAACCTCATTCGGAATCGCTATTTTTAATCAAAGCGTTTTGTTGAAAGGTGTAAATGACAGCAAGGAAGAAATATGCGCTCTTTCAAGAATCCTGCTGTTAAACAGAATAAAGCCGTATTATATGTTTCAAACGGATGATGTTGCCGGAACAGAACATCTTAGAATCTCAAATAAAAAAGCATATGAACTTGAATGTGAAGTAAGAAAGTGCCTATCCGGTCTTGAAATGCCCGTGTTTGTTAAAGACCTGCCTAACGGAGGGGGAAAAGTTCCGCTTCATGAAGTTACAGAATTAGAATGATGTAAAAAATATTAGACATAATCTAATTTATTGACAATTAATTTGATTATCATTATTATAGAATTAAACTCATATTAAAGGAGAAAAAATATGAAAGACTTAAAAGGAACACAAACTTTAAAAAATCTTGAGGCAGCATTTGCAGGCGAATCTCAAGCTCGTAACAAGTACACCTACTTTGCAAGCAAAGCACAAAAAGAGGGATATGAACAAATAGCTGCTCTGTTCTTGGAAACAGCTGAAAACGAAAAAGAACATGCTAAACTGTGGTTTAAATACATCTGCGGCGGTGACATCCAGTCAACTCCGGAGAATTTACAGGCAGCAGCCGACGGCGAAAACTATGAATGGACAGATATGTACAAAGAAATGGCCGAAACAGCAGATAAAGAGGGATTCCCTGAGATTGCTGCAAAAATGAGAGCAGTTGGTGCTATAGAAAAGGCACATGAAGAGAGATATCTTGCTCTTCTTAAAAATGTCAATGATAAAAAGGTATTCTCAAAAGATGGGGATGCAATGTGGAAGTGCAGAAAGTGCGGACATCTTGTAATAGGCAAGAATGCTCCGGAAGTATGCCCTGTATGCGGACATTCCAAGTCATTCTTTGAAGTAAATGCAAAGAACTATTAATCTTATAGTTTAAGAACTATTAATCTATTTAGTTCAAAAAATTTTAATTCCGTAAAGTGAATTAATTAAAAAGGCTTCCATCAGGAAGCCTTTAAAAATATCCGTTAAAATAGATCAATTATTTCATTATTTCTTTACTGAACGCATCAGGCGTAATGTTTCTGCCTTTTAATTCAGCCATCTTAACCTTTAATGATTTATCTCCTATGGCCTCTTTAATCATCGAAACAAGCTCTCCGGCCTCTGCTTTGGTTTGGCATTGGAATATTATGCATGCTCTGTCATCGCTCTCTTTAAATGCCAAGGCTTCAAAATCAAGTGCCATTATTGAATCAACATAGTTTGAAGTTATTCTGGCTATTGTAAGTTCATATCCCAGACTTAATGCAGAATTCATTTCAAGCTGAAGAATGGAAGTGAACTCTTGAGAGAATGACATGGGTTCTGCAGGTTTTGTTTTACCTGCCATTCCCATTAATGCATAATATGCATCATTGGTATCTGCATTTGCATCTACAGCAGAATCCGCTACGTATTTAACTGTATTCTCTGTAACAGCAGTATCAAGAGCAGCGCTATTTTCTTTGTCCTCTTCGCCTTCGCTTACGTTTTGAGGAAGTGATAACTCCTCATATGCAGGACCTGCGGTGTCTATCTTTTCAGGAGCTTTTACAGGGGAGAGATGTGCAACAAATTCGCCGCGCTTTTTCATCTCCTCTGTGGGCTCTATATATTTTTCACCTTCGCCCCTTACTGCCGTATCCTTGTTCCATGTAAAGTCAACACAGCCCTCTGCTCTTGTAATTGGTTCTTTCTTTTTAGGTAGGTCAAATTCAAATTCCGTAAACGGCGGGAGTTTTCTTGCCGAGTAATCGGCATATGCATGATTTCCGTAAGGATGAGTAAGATAGGAATATGATTCGTTTGCACTCTCTGATGATGGGCTCATCTCTATGGGCGCTACAAACAAATCGCCGTTATAAACATCGCTTTCTTCTTCTTTTGCACTTG
>JAQYLW010000015.1 GCA_028719825.1 Spirochaetales bacterium
TTCTCCGCCCTCATCAAAAAATCTCCCCACAGATACAGGGTTATAAACTGTTTGTGAGTTTGGTGCAAAGCAATAGCCGTCGTACCAATTTTTTACTTTTGCTATATACTCATCCTTCGGTATATTTAACGCCTTGCTCCCTTCGTCTATGCCCTCGTCAAAATAATGCTCCAATTCCTCCTGTGTATAACCAAGCATCGTAGAGTATCGAGAATCTATACTGATGTCATTCAGGTTGTTCATTGATGAAAATATGCTCATTTTGGAATACTTGGTCACGCCCGTGATAAACACAAAGCGAAGATATGAAGCCGAAGATTTTATCACCTCATAAAACCCACGAAGAACATCACGTATCTCTACAGCCCTTTGTACGTTGTCTATGCTGTCGGACAGCGGTTTGTCGTACTCGTCTATAAGAATTACAACAGGACCGTGTTGTTCGTACAATTGTATAATCAGATTTTTTAAGTTTGCATCATGGTATTTACTATCCAATTCAATTCCGTAACCCCTGCCTATAACAGAAAGCTCATAATTAATCCAATCTGCAGTTCCTTCTTTATTGTCCCTTTGGCAACTCCCAAAATCTATGTGGATAACAGGATGTTTTTTAAATTCGTAATCCGTTTGCCCAATATACAAGCCGTCAAACAGTTCTTTTCTCCCTTCAAATATCGCTTTTAACGTGCTGAGCGTTAAGCTTTTACCAAAACGCCTGGGGCGTGAAAGAAAGAAATACCCTCCTTCAATTTGTATCAAGTTGTACAAATATTCCGTTTTATCCACATAGACGGTGTTCTGTTTTCGCATCGCCTCAAATGAGGAAGTGCTTGTTTTAATAATCTTGTTCATGTCTGTTGTTGTTAAATTCATACTACTCTAAGTATGGTTAACTGTCAAATTAATGTCTTAATCCACAGAATCATTGGGTCTTTTCCGCTCCTTCGCACAACAAAATTCCTTAGGCAGTACACAAAGTACAACTTTTCGGATATGGCGTGCTTCATCCTCGAAAATCTCATCCGAATCTTCTGCGGATTTGGTTTTTTGTCGTAATCCTTGAGTCTTTTGCAAAGTCACCAATAAAGCGTTTGGCAGTACACAAAGTACAGCCTTGCGGATATTTTGGTGCTCATGGAGCGGAAAAATCCTCCAATCTTCAAGGATTGGAGAATATGGTAGTCACAAGGTAAACTCATTCTTGCTTGAAAATAAAATTATGGATTATGTCTGTTTTGCGTAATAATATGCAATTTCTGCATACAAATGAAAATCATCTGCATATAAAACGAGTGATTTATATGCAGAAACACTGGAGGGATGGGAATAAGATGAATTAATCGGCAATCATTTGAATCGTTGTGATCTGCTTAGTCATCATCGTTGTTGTCGTCGTTATCATCACTATTATCTGTGTTAGCATCTTCATCTGGCTCTTCAGTATTGTTATCTTGTTTCAGCGTGAACACAATTTGATTGTTACTCTCATTTTTAGGTTTTGGAATTTCATTAATATCTTCCACTGGGCTACTAAAGGTTTTATCACAATCTACACATTTATAATTGGTAATCGCTTCCCCTTTATAACAACATAGTTCGCAAGCTTCCTTTCTTTCACCAAATGGAAGTTCCTCGGCTCTTTTCCCGTCTTGCCTTTCAAAAGGGCACTTTTTATTTCCTTTTGCACATCTATACGTGAAAATAAATTTTCTCAAGTTTGTACTATCACAATATGGACAATGATACATGATTATTCTCCTTCTGGTGTTGGAACAATGTCTTCATTCTTTAATACAAATGCATTCTGAGTTTTCGTTGTATTGCCATCATCAGCAGTGCTTTCGTTTAGATATATTTCTACAGTTGGAAAACGTTTTCTGCAATCTTTGCACACATATTCAAATACAGGTTCACCTCTAAAATCACATATATAACATTCACCGGCTCTGTCATAAAACTCATATTCGTGTAAAGGCTTTTTTGATTCATCCTTTAAAAAATACCTTAGACAATCATGTGCTTTATACAAATCTTTTTTGCAAGTATATCCAATTAACCTAGCAAAAACGTGCGTCTTACCACATTCTGGACAACGATAAACCATAATTATCTCCTTTTTTTTATAGTTTTGCCATATAATCTTTGACTATATCATGCATTCTCTTGTAGTTAACAAAGAGATCATAAGACATGATTTTTTCTAAATTAGCATCTCCGTTTTGGTTATTAGGAATCTCGTAAAAAATAAGTCCTTTCTCTTGGTTATTTCCTTTTTTAAGAATATATTTATCGTCTTCTTTAAATTCACTAGAAAGTTTACTAATATCATTTTTATATGCGTCAATATTACATTTAAAATGTATTACCACACCTATACTATCATCTTCTAACACAATTTCTTCATGTATTTCTCCACATTTGAATGTCTTTTCACCTTCAGTAAGCCTAAAATACTTTGGATTGCTTTTACCCAAACTTTGAGAACTATGATTAGTAGATACACCTAAGTTCTCAAACAACTCGATAGTTAACCTTAAATCTTGCATAATAAATCTCTCCTTCTACCAACGAGTGCCACAATCATTGCAATAATGATGCTTTGCACTGTTGTTGTAATAAACTGTGTTTGTACTTCCACATGTCGGGCATTCATTCTCATCAAGTCTATCATCTTCGGAATGTTGGAAGTGTCCGCCACAATGATTGCAATAGAACTCGCCTCCATCAAAACAATTATATCTATAATGAAAATTTGTACTACCACAATGTGGACAATGTTTTCCCATATTTTTTTCTCCTTTTTGTTAAAGCATCAACATACGTAGTTATAACAGAAAAAAAAAAACAAATCAATAATTTAAATGATAACGAGCAAGCATAGAAATCCTAACGGTAATCCTAGGATCTTCGGCGATATTTGCGAACTCAGCCTGCAAGCGCTTGATAGTACACAAAGTACAATCTTCGCTTGCTTGCAGGCTTCAAGTTTGCAACTCTCGCTCGAATCTCCGTCGGATTGGGACTAAGGCATCATTATCCTCTTAAACGTGGAATCTATAATTACAATATAAAATTTTTATGGTAGAGAAAACTTTCCACCTCGAACTCTAATCCGCAGAAGATTCGGATGAGATACCACCTACAAACTTCTTTGACGAATAGAGGTAGCAGTAACGCGAAGCAGTGGGGGTAAAGCAAAGAGGAGCATACTTTGTGTATGTGACTCTGCTTTATCCCCCCTGTGACAAAGTTAATGC
>JAQYLW010000016.1 GCA_028719825.1 Spirochaetales bacterium
TTTATAAAAATTATATTTTTATCCCCTCTTTTCTTGCGTATGTCAGAATTTTTTACTAACTTTGTGCCCAGTTTTAAATAAAATATTATTGTATATGATAAGTGAGAATGAATTGAACTCGTATAAGTCGGAGTTTATTGAAAAATATGAAAACCTTCAGCAACTTACGGTGTCTACTAGTGGGTTGGTTAAGAATGCAGAGAGAACAGATGATCGCAAAGCATATAAGGATGTGTCGTGGATTGATTATTGGCGTGCTATGACGGGTAATCATCAGACTACGTTAAGTTGCAATAGTTGTTGGAAGGAAATTAATGTGGGGGAACCTACATTTGCCCAAAAATTTGATTATATTTCAAAAGGAGAAACTGCGGCAGATCATCAAGCTATGGGCGTTCATGTTTGGATGACAGCACCTACAGAGGAGGACTGGAAAGGAGGACGATATATTACACCATTATGCCCAGCATGTAATAATAAAAGGGGACAACAAATTAATTTGAGAGTTGGGAGCCTGCTTTGTAAAGAAGAGGGCGCACAAAAGTCGTAAGTTTGTTATTAATCGTTTATCAGACCATTTATGCAGTTTAGAACCAAAGCGCGAGCTATAGATCTTTTGGGCAAAGGCCAGATTGCTGATTTACCTACCGCAATTACAGAATTGTGGAAGAACGGCTATGATGCTTATGCTGATAATGTGGGTTTGGATGTGTACCAAACAGGTTATAAGGGACTAAATTCCCCATGTGTTGTAGTATGGGATGATGGTAAGGGAATGAATTATGATGATATTTTTGATAAATGGCTTGTTTTGGGTAGCGATTCAAAAACATCTCGCGAATTGGATGTGTGTGGTTATGAGACTTTATATAAAAATCCTCGTGTAAAGTCGGGAGAGAAAGGTATTGGACGTTTGTCTGTTGCGTATTTGGGCTCTCCAATGCTTATGTTGACCAAAAAACGTGGTTATCCTTTGCAGATGATGTTGTTTGATTGGCGTATTTTGGAGGATCATTCGTTATTTATTGATGATATCGATATTCCTGTTGCCGATTTGGCTCAAGAGTGTGATTTTGATTCGAAATTTAAGGAATTGTGTTTTGCTTTAGAAAATAATTATTCAGCAAAAAAGAATAAAAACTTTCAAATTTCTATTGGAGAGCAAAAAGTCGAATTGTATCCATTATTGATCAAAACGATAGGTTCTTTGTCGCTTACGCAAACTTTTGTTGGCGAGTTATTAGAAGGAATGACAGATCTCGTTGATGATAATGGCACTAAGTTCGTGATATTTGAACCTGAGGTTCAGTTGTTAAATTTGATTAGTACTGAACAAAAGGAGGATGATTTGGATGATGTGGATAATTTTCGTGCAAGTTTGGTGGGCTTAATCAATGAATTTAAGGAAAAGGGAGATCGAGGACGTTTGCCTTTGAGTTGTAAGATTCGCTATTTTTTGCCAGGTAGCCAAAATCCTATTGATTATTACAATAGTTTTGGAAGATTTTTTGAACCAAACGATTTTCGGTTAGCAGATGTTCTGATTGATGGCGTGTTTGATGGAAATGGGGATTTTTGTGGAACATTGCAATTGTATGATGAAAAGGTTGATTATCACTATCATAATCCTCGTAAAAAGGAACGTGGTTCTTATTATGGATTGTGTGGTTTTAAGTTGGGATATTCTATGGGTAACTCCAGAGATTCTAAGTTGAATGGAGAAGCATGGGATGTTATTAATAAACGTGTTGGCATGTATGGAGGTCTGTATATCTATCGAGATGGATTCCGTGTTCTTCCATATGGTCGTGGCGATTTCGATTTTATAGGCTTGGAACAAGAGCGTTTGAGTCGATTAGGTTCCGGTGTGTTTAGTTATAGACGTATCTTTGGATATATTGAGATTACTAGAGAAGGAAATCCTCGATTAATAGACAAATCCAGTCGCGAAGGGTTGACGAATAATGCAGCGTATAGAGCGTTTAGGGATGACCTGCGAGGTATGTTTAAGAATATAGCGGACGAATATATGTCTGATCGTGCTCATCAAGATGTTTTTAGAGAAAAAAAATTAAAATATCGTAATGAGCATGCTTTGTTAAAGCAAGATATCGATCGAGTTAAAGGATATATTTCGGAGATTAAACGCCAAATGCGTTCTTTTAGAAATGCTTTCGAAGAGTACAAACTCATTACAGCAAATGCATTGAATTCTCTTGAACGTGTTTTGAACGAGAACGGAACTGATACACGTGCTATAATGGCTTGTGTGGAACGGTTGCGGGACTTTGATACGCAACGGGTAGATTTGCTTCCGCGTATTACAGATAGGACTATCTTAGATGAATCGCTTCTGGATTTGTATGATAAATTTGTTTATGAGTTATCGAACTATCAAGCAGAGTTCGATTCCCGTAGAACAAAATTAATGGAGCAAGCAAAGAATTGGCTGACTTTGAATGCTTTGAAAGAAGATAGTGTGCAATTGGTTAAATCACTCGGTGAAGACTTGAATAAAAAGGTTACTGAATTATGCACACGATTTGCTGTGAAGACGGATGCCCTTCGCTCTGATTTGTCAAGTATTCAAACTAATCTGGTGTCAGAGTTTAGCCAAAAGTCAAATGCTCTCTTGGCCGCGATTTATACCTCGGATGATGTGATAATTGCTCAGACAAAAATACGTGCTGCATATGCTGAGCAATTGGATGTGATTGAGAAAAAAATGTTGCCGATGGTTGAACATGTGGAGAAACTTAGCATGGATATCAATGAGTCTCTACTACAGGATGTATATCGTCGTGAATATGAGAAAATCCTTCGTCAGTGGGATTTGACACGTGAGACTGCTCAACTTGGAACTGCAGTAGAAATTATTGATCATGAATTTAATGTGCTATATGCACAAATCAATCATGACCTTAAATATTTGGATGAGGATTTAAGTTTCTCATCGCATCCTCACTACCAAAGTCTTGAGAAATGTTTCAAGAGTTTGGAAGAGAAATATCAGTTGCTATCTCCTCTATATCGCATATCCGGAAGCCAAGCGAAAAATATTTATGGGCAATCTTTATATGATTTTTTGCAGATGTTTTTTGAGACGAAGTTGCAGAGAGGAAATGTTTTGCTGAGGGCAACTGATTCTTTCCTGAAAATGTCTATTTATATAAAGGAACCTGTGATTCATACTGTTTTAATTAATGTTGTGAATAATGCTTTGTATTGGGTGCAAAACTCAACGGCTAAAATCATTGAATTGGCATACGATGAAATACGTAAGCAGATTATAATCCGTAATTCAGGAGAACCTATCAAGGATAATAAACTAAAAGTGATATTTGATCTGTTCTATTCGAATAGACCACAAGGACGTGGACTTGGGTTGTATTTGTCGAAGCAAAGCTTGGAAGAAAATTATTATACAATTTATGCGACAAATGATGTGTCTTTGAATACATTAAATGGCGCATGTTTCGTGATTACTCCAATTGATTCAAATAATTTGTAAGATTATGGCATATCAAGACGTAGCCAAAAATATCATTAAAGAGTCAATAAAAACTGCTGTTTATATTGACGAAAATGCATTAGAAGCATATGAAAAGATGCCGGAAACTCCTAGTGCAGAACAGGCGTTGTCTGTAGAATTAACAAAAAAATTACGTGAATCTAACATTGATCTAACTGTTTTTAAGTATGAGGCACAAAAGTACAAAGATCAAAAGAACTATGTTTTTGCAAATAAAGATTTAGTTCTTCTTGATTGGGAATTAGATGGCGAAGGGGGAGGGGGACTTTCTGCCCTCAACGTGCTGCATGAGCTAATAGAGATGAGAAGTGTTCATTTTTGTACAATATACACAAATACGGAAGAATTATGTGAAATTGTAAAAGAAATATGTTCTTATTTTTGTGGCGTAGATCAAACGATGGCTGCAAAATTTATGGAGGAGTTGACTTTGTGTGGAGACTATGACCATGACATATTTAAATCAGCTTTGTGGGAGTATGCTTTTACTAAAGATAGTGGTAGAAAAAGAGGAATAGCTGATAGATTAAGAGGAAGACATCCTCAGGCTTTTGATGTTGTGAAATCTAATTTCTTAATTTCAGCAGCCGTCATAAATGGTAAATATATACCAGAGTCGAATCCCTACAAGTATTCTGACTATGATCTGGATAATCAGATTGTGGTTGTTGAAAATATGCTTATTTTTGTAAGAAATAAGAAAGTAACAAAGGCTGAGAATCTTATAAATGAAATTTATTCTCGTTTATCAATTACTGATATGGGTTTTTGGCCTCTTTTAGGTTTGGAAGTCCGTAATAAAATTAGAACTTCTGATGCTTTTATTGATCGGGAAATATTTGGCGTGCCGTCTAAAGCTTTGGCCTATCAAAGAGACAGGAAAGGAAATGACTTCTCGTCTTATTTAACCGAAGTGATTGTGAAGCATCTTTCTATGCATATAGAATCGACTCATTTAAAATTACCGAATGAGCTTATTTGGAATCCA
>JAQYLW010000017.1 GCA_028719825.1 Spirochaetales bacterium
CTCGAATCTCCTTCGGATTATTTTTTTTATGGAGGTTATTAAATCTTCTATGAATTTCCTTAATCCCAAGGATTATATTATTTTGACGAATAGAGGTAGCAGTAACGCGAAGCAGTGGGGGTAAAGCAAAGAGGAGCATACTTTGTGTATGTGACTCTGCTTTACCCTCCTGTGACAAAGTTAATGCTGCCTATATTCGTCAAAGCAAATCTCGCCGAAGATACCTTAAAAAATAATCCGAAGAAGATTCGAGCGTATTTTGCGAAGTTGAACCAAGAAAGCAAGTGAAGGCTGTACTTTGTGTACTGCCGAACGCTTTATTGGTGACTTTGCAAAAGACGCCGAAGCTTCAAGGATCCAAATCCGCAGAATGCTTGGAGGATTTTCCGCTCCCTAAGCACCAAAATATCCGCAAGGCTGTACTTTGTGTACTGCCTAAGGAATTTTGCGTGCGAAGGAGCGAAAAAGACCCAATGATTCAAGGATTACCTTAAAAAATAATCCGAAGAAGATTCGAGCGAGAGTTGCAAACTTGAAGCCTGCAAGCAAGCGAAGATTGTACTTTGTGTACTATCAAGCGCTTGCAGGCTGAGTTTGCAAATATCGCCGAAGATTCTTCGGATCAATATTTGCCGTAGTAGGCAGCGGTATATATATCCCTAATATCACTCATCAAAGGATACACCGGATTGGCGCCTGTGCACTGGTCGTCAAATGCAAGCTCTACAAGGGTGTCGAGATTGTCGAAGAATGTTTTTTCATCAACACCGAAATCCTTGATTGAGTTCGGAAGATCTATGCTCTTCATGAGCTGGTCTATCTTTTTAATAAGAAGATCAACCTTTTCATCATCATTTGCACCGCCAAGGGAAAGATTGTCGGCAATTTGTCCGTATCGGGCCTTGGCACACGGATATTTGTATTGAGGGAATATCGCCTGTTTTTTGGGTTTATCCGATGCATTATAGCGAATAATCTGTCTGAACAGCAAAGCGTTTGCAACACCGTGAGGTATATGATACATAGCGCCGAGCTTATGTGCCATTGAATGGCATAAGCCAAGGAATGCATTTGCAAACGATATACCTGCAATAGTTGCAGCATAGTGCATTTTTTCACGGGCAAGAGGATCGCTCGCACCGTTTTTATAGCTTCTTTCAAGATATCGGAAAACAAGCTTAATAGCCTCAAGTGCATTTGAATTGGTAAAGTTTGTAGCCATATTTGAAACATAGGCTTCAACGGAGTGAACAAGTGCATCAATACCGCTTGCCGACGTGAGTCCCTTTGGCATATGATCTACAAAATTCGGGTCAACTATTGCCATATTCGGCGTAAGGGCGTAATCTGCAATCGCATACTTTGTGCCGTCCTTCTCATCCGTTATTATTGCAAACGGCGTAACCTCGGATCCCGTACCTGAAGTTGTTGGAATTGCAACCATCATTGCCTTCTTTCCCAGTTCCGGAATTGAGCATATACGCTTTCTGATATCCATAAACCTCATTGAAATATCGCTGAAATTAATATCGGGCTGCTCATACATAAGCCACATAATCTTAGCAGCATCCATAGGAGATCCCCCTCCAAATGATATGAACACATCCGGACGGAACATATTGATCATGGTCATTGCTTCGTTTATTGTTGCAAGCGTAGGATCCGGTTTAACATCAAAGAATATTTGATATTCAATGTTTATTTCATCAAGAACTCTAACAATCGCATTCACTGCTCCGCTATCAAATAAAAATCTGTCCGTAACTATAAATGCTCTTTTTCTTCCATACAGTTCTTTAAGAGCAAGATCCACCGCCCCGCGTTTGAAATAAATCTTTGGCGGAACTTTAAACCAAAGCATATTTTCTCTCCTCTCTGCTATTGTTTTGTAATTAAGCAATTCCTTAACTCCAACATTACCGGAAACTGCATTACCACCCCATGAACCGCAACCAAGCGTTAAAGATGGTTCAAGCTTGAAGTTGTACAAATCCCCTATTCCTCCCTGTGAAGATGGGGTGTTGATAAGAACTCGGCACGTGGGCATCATTTGTGCAAAAGCATTTATCCTCTCTTCAAAACGCTCATCCGTGTACAGCACTGATGTATGACCGCATCCGCCGCGAGAAACAAGCTCATAAGCAATTTTTGTTGCTTCTTCAAAGTTCTTAGCCTTGTACATGGCAAGAATCGGCGATAATTTCTCTCTTGAGAACGGATCGTTCCAGTCGAAGCCCGGTCGCTCCGCCAAAAGGATCTTTGCATCTTCGGGAGTTTTAAAACCGGCAAGCTTGGCTATGAAATGTGCGCTTTGTCCTACAATTTGAGGATGAGCCGTACCTCTTTCGGGGTCGATGAAAGGAAGAGCTATGAGTTTTTTCTCTTCGCTTTGACTCAATAGATGTGCTCCGCGATAAATAAATTCCTTTTTGACCTGTTCATATACGTCCTGTACTACAACAACGGACTGCTCTGATGCACATATCATACCGTTATCAAATGTTTTTGACATCAGAATTGACGAAACCGCCATTTTTATATCCGCAGTTTCATCTATAACAACGGAGGTGTTGCCGGGCCCGACTCCAAGTGCAGGATTGCCGGATGAATAAGCGGCCTTAACCATTCCGGGGCCTCCTGTTGCAAGGATGCAGTCTATGTCTTCACTCTTCATCAATGCACTTGAAAGCTCCACGGTAGGATCATCAATCCATCCTATAATGTTATCCGGTGCACCGGCATCAAGCGCGGCTTTCAGCACCACTTTTGCTGCTGCTATTGTGCAGTTCTTTGCTCTTGGATGAGGCGAAAAAATAATTGCGTTACGAGTTTTTAAAGCAATAAGCGATTTGAAAATTGCCGTGGATGTTGGGTTTGTGGTGGGGATAATACCGGCTATCACACCAAGCGGTTCTGCAACAATTTTTGTTCCGTTTATTTTATCCTCGCTGATTATTCCGCAGGTTTTTGTGTTTTTATGCTTGTTGTAAATATATTCACTTGCATAGTGATTCTTGATTATCTTATCTTCAAGAACCCCCATCCCTGTTTCTTCTATAGCCATACGAGCAAGGGGGATGCGCATTTTATCAGCGGCAGAAGCTGCTGCTTTAAAGATAGCGTCCACTTTCTCCTGAGAGTAAGTTGCAAATTCCCTCTGAGCCTTTTTTACTTTTTGAATAAGTGCAGAAAGTGTTTCAGGGGAATTTACAATGCTTGTGTTTACACTGTCATCCGATTTTGATTTCTTTGACTGAGCCATTATTTACCTCCTTTAACCGTAAAACAATGGTTTCAAATATTAATAATTATTTCTTTAGAAGTTCTTACTTCAAACATTTTTATTTCAGACATTTTCAATAATATAAAAAACTAGACAAAATAACAATTTTATAAGTCAAGCATATAGGTCAAGCCCATTGTCAACTGAGCATCGAACAAATAAGCTCCTGCTATGTTTGCAGCGTTCCAAATATTGACGGCATCGAACTGCATATTGACCTTAAGATTGTCAAAAAAGTTATAGCTTGCGCATAAGCCTAATACGAAATAGTGTGCAACCGCATTGCGGAAGCTGACATCACCCTTGTGGTTATTGCTGTGGTGAGTGCTTGTTGGAGTACCTTCATAAGTTGAAGGTGTAACACGGTTCCAACAAGTCCACTTGTCATGCGTTCCGTGTGCCATATAAAACAGGTTGCCCTCTACGTTCCATTCATCGTATATCTTATACCCTGCGTTAATATTGCACACTATAGCATCTCCTCCGAATTTATAGCCTAAAAATTCTTCGTCATACACAATGCTTGAAGGAGTCAAATTTCTGAAAGCCACTACATAGTTGATTCCATATTCACCTCTTTGTTGATCATGAACCGCATCACCACTGTTCTCCATGCCGGCATCCCGCAAATACAAATACGGATCGGTAAAAGTCCCCTCAACAGACGAGTAAAAAATACCCTGCTGAATCGGTTTAACATATTTTACTCCCAGCATATATCCAAGTGCATTGGGATTTGCATTTGCAGCAACACCGGGCTTTGACTCTCCAAAACCGGCGATTTCATCACACACAATACTCGCGTAAATATTTAAGGATTTTATGGGGGAATATTCTAATTCTAATGACAAAATAGAGTTTGCATTGCTTCGCATATACAAATCGTGGAAAAACATAACGGGATTTAAAATTTGCAAGTCTATAAAGTTTGTTGCACTCTGATACATCACGCCTTCCGTAAGGGCGATTTTGAACTTGTCGTTAAAAAGCTTCCACTCAATACGATGAGCCATAAACATGTTTATTCCGCTAAACACGTTATACTGATGATTTGTAGAAACTCCCCACTGACCTCCGGTGTCCTTTGTAGCATAATTCTTAGGATGGGGGAAAAACGAAAGTAAAAATGTGTATTTAAACTCATCGTAATATACGGCAGCACGCAGCATATTGTGGTATTTAAGATTATCTCCTATTACAAAGTTGCTTACAACTCCGGGACCCCAACTGAGCCTATCCCTACCAAGCTGTATAGACCAATGCTCTCCGCCTGCGGCTATAAAAGCACGATACGGAACATTTAAATCCATGTCGTTCAGATTAAAACGTGTAACATCCTGCAACCCCAGTATGTTTGTGTGAAAATGCTTATCACCGAATTCGCTAAACTGCGTATGCAGATAGTTCCCAATAGTCAGTTCAAAAAACGTATAAAAATTACCACCGGGGAAAAACTCAAGGGATAAACCTACAAGCGGCTTCTGTTTTAAGAAATTGTAATTCCAACTATTCTTGCCTACAAATTGTTTATTTGTATTTGTATGAGTATACATCTCAAAAGCGGCAGAGAGTGAGAATCTGAAAATGTCAGCCTTCTCTTTTTGTACAACCTTTAAATCTACAATTTTAGGGACATCGCCTGAATGCATGAGAGTGTAATTATATTCGTTTTCTTTTATTTCGCTTTTGAGATTCAGTTTGCTCTTTACTCTGTCATATATGTTTTTTTGTGTTTTATTTAACGATGCATAATCAAGGCTTAAAAGCATTTTATTAAGCTCATCTGCACTCCAGGGACCTGAATTGAACGCCTCAGTCCTCCCCTCGGATAAATACAGAAAATTTACAGCTTCATACAATTCACTGTCCGTGCCGTATATCTTTTGAGCATTATTGTTGTAGGCAAACAAAACTTGAACGCAGCCGAACAATGTGCATAAAACAAGGATTGTTCGTTTTATAACGTTATTTCTCACAATAAATACTATATCACAACATTATGCACAAAACTACAAAAGAATCTCTTTATGATATTCGTCCATGGTTTGAACATCCTTCCATATTGCGCATTTTTCATCCAGTATCATATAGCTGTTTTTGCTGTTGTTTTTGGGTATGGAAACGGAGCCGGGGTTGAATATTCTTATTCCGTTGTTATCCGTGTGCCACATGGGAATATGCGTGTGCCCATATAAAAGAATGTCACCCTCTGAGAGCATTGGCATATTATCCTTGTTTATTATATGCCCATGCGTTAAAAATATTTTGAATGAGGGAAAAACTATTATACTCTCTTTGACAAAGGGGAATTCTAAAACCATTTCGTCAACCTCTGAATCACAGTTACCCTTTATACAGCTTATCTTATCCTTTATTGAATTCAACATCGGTATTGCTAATGAGGGATTGTAGTTTACGGGGATAGCATTACGCGGCCCGTGATACAATATATCGCCAAGCAGAATTAAACGAGAAGCTTCTTCTTTCGTAAATGCTTCCACCAATTTAGAAATATAATAAGCATCGCCGTGCAAATCGGATGCAATAAGCAATTTATTCATAACACCCCTCCACTACTATACTGTAATACCTTTTCTTTATATCTAACAATATAGCTGTTATGAACGGTTAATAAAGTGGAACTCCCCTGTAATGAGTAATTCTATTCTTAGTAATATAAATCACATCAAGGCGCAATGAACAAAACGGTATCTCATTTTTAGATAGAAAATACATAGCTGCACGCTTTATTTTTTCCTTCTTTTTATAATCAACCCATTTTGATAATTCAATATATTCAGCACTGTTTGTAAGGCATGATTTAACCTCAACAGCTACAAGACAGCCCCTGTCATAAGACAGAATATCAACTTCGCTTAAATGCGCTACGGAATAACCATGATAGATAATTCCATATCCTGAATAGGCAAGATAATATATTGCTTCAAGATCGCTCCTTTCACCCTTATATCTGGATGAAAACGGATTTGTTCTGATATTGTACATGTGCTTTTATATTACGGCGTAGTAAGTACCGTTGTATGCAACAATTCGTTTTGCATCTTCCGATGTTTTCATATATGGGATCTTTTCACGCTTTATAGGTATTGTTATATGCCCCTTTGGAAACTGCAAATAGGATTCGCACAAAGTTCCGTATGATTTTATTTCAATCCCACCTTCCTTTATAAGCTTTATATTTCCAAGAAATGTCTTTGAATAATTGATATGCGGCGATAAAACAAACACATCCTTTCCACACTCCGCTGCATAGTGTGCAGTTATCAAAGCGCCCGAGTGTTCGGGAGCTTCTACAACTACAGTTGCATCGCTTATTGAGGACATTATCCTGTTTCTGTAATAGTAATTCCATTTAAAGGGCTCTTCTTCACATGGGAAAGGAGATATAAGTCCACCGCCGTATAAAAGAATACTCTCTTGAAGTTTTTCCTGTTTATATGCAGCTTCATGAGCAAAGCCTGAGGCAAGAATTGCAAATGACGCGGATTTTTGAGATATTGCCCCATAATGAGCAGCCTTGTCTATGCCGTCTGCAAATCCCGAATAAATAACAAGCCCTGCAGAGGATGCATCTGATGTGAACATGAACGCACTGCCTATACCCTCTGATGTGCATCTCCTTGTTCCCACAACAGTAAGCGATTCCGCTCTGTTGTAATTGCCGTTTGTTCCTTTTGGTTTGGCTCCGATATATGAAAGGCGATAAGGCGCCTCAGGGTCGCTTTTTAATGAACTTGGGTAGTCGTCCTCGTCATAAAATATGTGACCGTGCTCAGT
Source organism: Spirochaetales bacterium (assembly GCA_028719825.1). Lineage (GTDB taxonomy): Bacteria > Spirochaetota > Spirochaetia > Sphaerochaetales > Sphaerochaetaceae > UBA9848. Next base: position 7,082 of record JAQYLW010000017.1, read on the forward strand.
GCCCATTGTGGAATTGTTTTCCCATTCAAGCTGTGTTACAAACAATTCCATGCCTTTTTTGCCTAAAAAAACTTCAAGGCTTTCCCATGAGATATCTGTTTGAAGTATTCGGATCTTGTCCTCCGTACTTACAGAATTTAAAAAAGACAGCGCAAGTTTCTTTTCTCTTATTTTGTCCATAGTATTATTATGAACATAAAAAACTTCGCTGCCTTTATTGTGTCAATTTTTGATGGAGTTTTGTTTAAACCCTGTTGATTTTACATATTCTCCATTATTTCCCTTGTGTATTTTATATCTTTATCAACCTGTTTTTTGACTTCCTCAAGCCCTTCAAACTTTTGAACGCCTCTTAAGTATTTATAAAAGTTCACGGTTACGATATTGCCGTAAATGTCTTTGTCAAAATCAAGTATGTGCGCCTCTATCAATATTTTTTTGTCATTGTCGATTGACGGACGGCTTCCTACGTTTGTAACTGCCAAAAACTCTTCTCCATTCACATTTACGGTGGATGAATAAACTCCGCAGGTTAAACCCTTGGGCCACTCTGTATAATCCACATTTGCCGTTGGCATTCCAACGCTTCTGCCTATGCCCTTGCCGTGAACTACCTCTCCGGACACCTTACATATAAGCTCTAAATCATCGTGTTTTGAAAACCTTTGCATTGCAAAATATATAAGAGATCCTATCAGATATGTAATTACGGTGAATATCCACATACTCAGGCTGCCGTTTTTTATTCCCGGTATATAACTGATTACGATTATAGCTATAATTACATAGCTTAGAAGGTTGCCTAAGGGTGCCTTATATTCCCCCTCCTTTAAAGGGCGTATTTTACGTGCCTTAAGAAGAGAAATCAACACCACTATTATGGTAATTGCCGAGGTAAGAGAGGCAAGATTTACCAAGAGATCGGTTGCCGAGGGCTTTAATGAAAGCAATGCGGCTATAATCGCAACACACATTATCCCTGCCACCGGCGCTCCGTTTTTATTTGAATAACCAAGGAATGACGGAAGCGTACCATCCTTGCTCATTGCTCTTATTGTAAGAGAGGTAAGATATTGCACAATTAAAATAGTAGTTACAAGAGCAAGAACAGCAGAGAATGAAATGAGTTTTGCAAGCCACAAGGCGGATGGCATGCTTGTCCATACCGCTGCAAACATCGGAATATATCTCATTCCTTCGTTCTCTTCAAGGAAGGAGCTTGTTATATGACCAAGGGTCCCTGCTATCATAAGAACATACAAACTCATAATTATAACAAGAGAAATAACCATGGAAAGCGGAACATTTTTATTCGGCTTTCTTACTTCCCCCACCATAAATGCAATACTTACAAGAGAGCCATAACCGAGCATTGCGTTTGGAAGAGCCTCAATAAAACCCCATTTGCCCTTGCTGCCCATAAAAAAAGGAGTAAAGTTTGAAGGGTTAAAATTGCTATGTGTTAACGATGTTATTACAAACACGAGCATTGTAATTATAAGTACGCTTACAAGTGCACCGTTAAACCTGCCTGCATCCGATATTTTTAAAGAGTTTAGAAAGGCACAAAAAACAATTGCGCCTACTGCAAATAAACTGCTGTACGGGGCTAAAGACGGAAAGCTTGCCGAAAGGTAACGCCCGATATATATTGCCGAAAACGCAACTGCAATAAAGTTTGCAATCACATATCCCCACCCTGCAATAAAGCCATAGAATTTACCCAATGTTTTTCTGGGGAACACATATACTCCACCGGAACGCGGATATCTTACGCTTAATTCGGCAACTTCAATTGAATATGTTCCCTGAATCAGACCTGCAATTATCCATGATAGGATTGCAGCCGGTCCCGCATAATATATGGTCATTCCGGAAATTGAAAAAATCGCACTGCCAATACAACATCCTACAAGAACCCCTACTGACCCAAGGAGCCCTAATTTTTCACTGTTTTTTCTCATTGTTTAACAATAACATGTCATTAATTTTATTTGCAAGTGAAAGCAGGGCATTAACATCTTCCCAATCCGACGCCTTGTTATTAGACGTTTTTTGCGTATTCTGTTCAACCTGTTCAATAAACCGGTCAAGATTGTTCCTGCTGTTTTTAAGAACCTGTAAGGCGGCTAATATGGCCTTGTTGTCCTCGCGCATCTTTATGTCACTCTTAGGCGGCTTTAATGCTGAAAGAGAATCGTCAATTTGAATTTCCTCACAATACGATGGGGCGTATGAAGGCAAGGCGAGCTCAGACTTTATATAATTTTGGAAGAAAATAGCACTTTCCTTTTCGCCGTGAACAACGAAGATCTTCTTTATTCTTTTTTTATCAAAATTATCAAGCCACCTGATTATTCCACTTTGATCAGCATGCCCCGAAAGATTTGAGAACTGTTCAATACGAGCGTTCACACTGATTTTTTCGCCAAAGATGGTTACCGTCTTTGCTCCGTCGATTATTGCTCTTCCAAGAGTTCCGCCTGCCTGATAACCCGTGAATAAAATAGTACTTTCAGTTCTCCACAAATTATGCTTCAAATGGTGTTTAATTCTACCTTGAGAACACATTCCGCTTGCTGAAATAATTACGCACGGCCCTTCGAAGCTGTTGATTTCCTTTGATTCTTCAGTGCTGCTTGCTATTCTAAGCGATGGGAATGTAAGCGGATTTTCTCCGTTTTTGATAAGCTGCCGCGTTTCTTCATCAAAATTTTCACTGTCCTCATTGGCAAATACCTCTGTTGCTTTTATAGCCATGGGGGAATCTACGAATACGGGAATCTCATACGGCAGGAGTTTACCCATTTGAATCAATTTGAAAAGGTACAGTATTTCCTGAGTTCTACCTACGGCAAAAGCAGGTATTACAAGATTTCCCTTTTTACTGAATGTTTCATCTACAAGCTTTGCAAGTCGCTTTGCCCTATCGGCGGAGGTGATATGAGCAGAACTCTCTTTGTGAAGTTCATCACCATAGGTGCTTTCGGTTAGAACAATATCGGCATCATCTATAAGCGTAGGGCTGTTTTTGATTATCGGCTGGTTTAGATTACCAAGATCTCCGGAAAATACAACCTTTGTTTCCTTTCCCTTTTCGGTTATGAAAACCTCAATGCTTGCAGAGCCCAAAAGATGGCCTGCATCAACAAATCTAACCTTGATTGTATCGCTGATTGCTATGAGTTCGTTATATTTATGCCCTTTAAACAGAGGCATGGTGTTGTCAACGTCCATAGAATCATATAAGGGCTGATATGCCTCATTAAGACTGCCTCTTTTGTTTTTTCGATTAGTCCATTCTGCTTCAACTTCCTGAATGTGAGCCGAATCATACAGCATTATATCGCAAAGTGAGGCTGTGGTCTTTGTTGTGTGAATATCTCCTTTAAACCCGTTCTTAACAAGCAAAGGCAGACGTCCTGCATGATCTATATGTGCATGAGTGAGGAGGACAAAATCTATCTCCTCCTCATTAAACGGAAATTCTCGTTCATTGTATTTATCTGCATCACGACCTTGGAACATACCACAGTCCACAAGGAACTTATATCCTCCACCTTCAATGTAGTAACACGAACCTGTTACGCAGAGCGCTGCTCCGCAAAACTTTATTTTCATATTCCGCTGCCCGTTTTGGTGTTTTTATCAATACTTATATGCCGCAGATGTATTTTGTTTTACAAATTCTCCTTCTCCGCTACGTCCGAGATATACATCTTCACCATAAGCCAAGCGACCTCTGAGATACGTCATTTTAACCTTTCCGATAAGCGTTCGCCCTTCATACAAGCTGTATCCCGATGCACTCTGTATTGTGTTCTTTGTTACCTTCCACGATGCCTCAGGATCAAAGAGTACAATATCCGCATCACTTCCTATATGCAATGCTCCTTTTTTAGGATATAAGCCAAACAGCTTTGCAGGAGTGGTGCTTATAAGGTTTACAAGCTGCTGCATGCTGATAAGTCCGCCCGTTGAGGCATATGTTGAAAGAAGTGACGACATCTCCTGAGTGCCCGGCACTCCGGGATAAGTATGTCTGCAATCATCCCCCGTAGACAGCTTTTGCTCATAAGTAAATGCACAGTGATCGGTTGCAACAACGTTTATATCCCCGTCCTCAAGTGCTTCACAAAGTGCAGCATTGTCCTTTTTGGTTCTTAGCGGAGGTGTCATAATGGCAAGAGCGCCAAGCTTTCCCTGTAGAAGTGACTTGTCTGCAAACAAATACGTAGGAGTTGTTTCAATAAAAATACGAGCTCCTTCTTCTCTTAAATCAAACACCTCATTAAGCCCTTCCTCTGATGATACGTGTACAACATAAAGGGGCATTTCTTCCTGAAGCGCAATGTTTCCAAGCGTTCTTATAGCCACGGCTTCGGCACGTGCTGGGCGAAGCAACGCATGGCTTTGAGGCTTGTATGAACCCTTCCAGGATGCTGCTGTTTCTTCGATTATTTCGTTATCCTCACAGTGTGCCGTAATTAAAATCTTATGCTTTTTGGCAAACCTGAAAAGGCTGACAAGCTCGTCCTTATTATCTATCATATATCCTACATTGCGATAGGTTGTGAAAATTTTTATTGTTTTCACTCCAAATTCGGCAAGCTCTTCAAGGTCCTTTTCGGTGGTTTTGCCAATGTGATATACGCCCTGATGAAGTGAGAAATCAACAGCCATTCCGCCTTCAATCATCTCCTTGATTCTCATGTCTGCACATTCTTTTAAGGAATGCACCTTATCATCGTCGGCAAAATCCACAACGGTTGTAACACCGCCAGACAGGGCACAGCGTGAGCCCTCTTTAAAGCTGTCTGCAGTGACAGTACCGCGAGAAACCAACCCGTAATGCGTATGGGCATCTATAAATCCCGGCATTACCAACAGTCCGTCGGCATCCACTATCTCTGTATCGGGAGGCAGCAATGAGGTAGGTATAGACTTACCTGTCCTTATAATTTTACCGTCTTTTACAAGGATATCCTCACGTCTTGACCACTCTGTATCTACTATAAAACCATTTCTAATTAACAACATTGATTCCATATCTTAACTATACCACAACAGGCCCGATATTGCAAAAATGCCCTCTAATATTTATTATTTAAAAACTGATATTTTAATAATGTTTTTTGTTTTGCCCGGATGGTGGAACGGTAGACACGCCGGTTTCAGGTACCGGTGCTCGAAAGAGTGTGCAAGTTCAAATCTTGTTCCGGGCATTATTGTTTTTTTAAATACCTTATCCATTCAATCACATCAGAATTACAGTTTTTTTGTAAAGACAAAAACTGTTTAATACAAAGTGTTTTGTTGATATAATTAAGCGCATAAATTATGAAAAAGCAAATTAAAAAACACATCAAAAAAGCGTACAAAAGGTTCAGAGCATCCAAGTATTTTGCAGCATTTGTAGCAATAGCGGCTATAGTGTTTATTATTTACGTATTGCTTCCGTTCCCTAACGACAATAAGCAAACTGTTGTACAAAACATAAAAAATCTTGAAATACCATATTCGCCATACGACGAACAGGTTGTTGAACACAAGGCCTATACCCTTGGATACAATGAAGAGAATGAACAGCCAAACTGGGTTGCCTATTCCCTTACAAAAGAAAACTTGTCTAATCCCGTAACCGAAAGAGATGGCGATTTTAAAGAAGATCCGAAGGTTATTACAAAATCAGCAGCAAAGGCGGATTATGTAAAATCAAATTACGACAGGGGGCATCTTGCTCCTGCTGCAGACTTCAAATGGGACAGCACGGCTATGAACGAATCGTTTTATATGTCAAACATGTCCCCTCAAAAACCGGATTTCAACAGGGGTATCTGGTCATCATTAGAGGGAGTTGTAAGGAACAACGCATACAATAATGAAATTCTTTACATTACAACAGGACCTGTGTTCTATGAGGATGTTACTAAAAAAACAATAGGTCAAAATAAAGTAAGGGTACCGGATGCATTCTATAAAGCCTTGCTTGTTTATAAAAACAAAGATAAAAAAGCCATAGGCTTCCTGCTGCCTAACGAAAAAGGAAACAAGCCATTATCGTCATATACCCTTAGCATAGACAACCTTGAAAAAATCACGGGGCTGGACTTCTTTTATAAATTGGACGATGAAGAAGAGGATAAAATTGAACGAACTTATAACTTAGGCGATTGGGAGTTTTCAGAGTTCCGCTCTCCTGAGATCAACTCGGAAAAGCCGTTTGCAAAACAAAGCACAAGCGATCACAGCCTTATAAGAACGCTGACTATGCTTAAAGAAATCAAAAAGTACATTCGACAAAAGATTGGACTTAACTAAGACTATACTGCCTTTCCCTCTCATCCTCAGAATGGGAATCAAGCCAAACCTGCTCGTAAAACGGATAACGGTTTATAAGATCCTCACGCCACGGATTCCCCTCACTACACGAGGGACATCCATAACCTCCTTTTAACAGTGCAAACGGCGTAAGAGAAAATTCACTGTTACACGAAGAACAACGGAATGTCATTTTAGTATGAAGAATATCCTCTGTGGCTGCAAATGTAAACGGAGAAGATACTATACTTAACCCTCTGAATGCGGCGGCTTCTTTGATTACCGAATATGTAATTGCTTTATAATCTTCATCCCATCCATGGCTCAATTTAATTGCTTTATCGGGGTCTTTTAGTTCTTCATAGTTCAAATACTCACCTGTATCGGGGTTTTGATTGTTACAAAGCAATGGGAAAGAATCCCAGCTGTCCGGAATTGAAAGCGCCTTTTCTACGCTGCCAAAACATGCATTAATCCGCCCTGTATCCCCATCCTTCAACCAGCGTTTAGGGGCATTTTCGTCGTTAAGAAGCCTTGAAAACAATAATTTTTTAATTAAAAAAGGCGGAATGAATTTGCCGCATCCTATAATGGGATTTTCACGTGCCGCTCTTTGGAAAAATTCGCTGAACGATTCACATCTGAAATGGAACATATCCTCAAGCACATCGCTGTCTAAAAACCAAAAGCAGTGGAAGTTGCGTCTTGCATGCCATGATGGAGAAAGGAACTGTCTTGCATCTCCCCCCATAAGCGAGAACCCCGTTTGAAAGGTTTCATAGCCTGTTACCCTGCTTTTTGCCCCTCCGCCCAATGAGTAAATATCACCCCAAAAACCATCAGCGTTTCCAGAAAGGTCGCCTTTTATAATATTCACCATAAGCGAAGCGCTTTCTATATCGGTAGTCCATTCAATGGGAACATTTAGCGGAGTTTGGAACATAAGGCCGTCTTTTATATTGCCCATGATTATGTTTGAATACAGCATGCCTGTTTGTCGGATTACTGCCCATTTTTTCAAGCCGGAAAGCACAACATACCTTTCGCCTTTTAGCTTGTCGCTGCCGTAACAGTCATAGGGGGCAACTAACAAAGGATCGCCTACCCTTCCAAACGGATGCTTGTAATTCCTATTTCCGTAAATTGCCACCGTTGATATGTGAATAAGAGCCGCGTCCGGAGAAAACTCTTTTATGGCATCAACCACGTTTATTGCGCCTTCCATATTCACTTTATGAGACATTGCAGGTTTTTTTTCGGAAAGCGGCGGAATAATCGCGGCGGCATTTATAACGTATGTAGCATGGGTTACCATTTTTTCAACGTCGCTTTTATTATTAATGCTCCCTTCAATCACCTCTATGCGATTTTGATGTTTTCTTATTAGCTCTTTCACCTTCTTTGAAGATGCGCTGCGTGTAAGAATCCTTATCTTTATACTGTTATCGATGTTCAAGATTCCGCTGATGCTTTTTATCATCATATTGCCGGTAGCACCAAAAATTGCGATTATCATAATTTCACTCCGATTGTGATATTTCTTATTGATTATAGTTGAAAACTATTTCTGATAGCAAATCTATATAATAATCGCTGAACAAAAGCTCATCCTCCGACAGCGCCAAAACTCCATTTTTATAATAGTCTGCCACATTATGAACTACAGAGCATTTTTTTGAGGCAGCTTGCACTATTCTGTCAAGCGATAAGTGCGTAGCGGAGTTAAATACACAGGATGAAATACCATCCGTGGTTCTTAGCGCTGTGAGCAAAAGCTCAACTGCTATATCATAATTGCTGCACTTTTCAATTTGGTAGGTGCTGAAAAGCGGTGACAGAGCATAGGATATGTAATCGGAGGGAGATGTTATATCAAATCCCGTTTCGGAGTGTGAACTCGCTGTAGAACCAAGCCCTATATAATTACCCAGTGACCAATAAACCCTATTGTGCTTACACTCCTTTCCCTTTTTTGAAAACGCCGATACCTCGTAATGATTATAGTTGTTCTTTTTAAGGAAATCCCATGTTTTTACAAGCTCATCAGATAATCTGTCATCCTCGCTGTTTATAACATCGCTCATGTTTTTTAGGCTATTCACAATGCGATCGTTTGTTTTCTTTAACGCTGTGCCGTCCTCTATGGACAGAAGATAAACGCTAAGATGTTCCGGAAATTTAACATTGTTCTGTTGTAAGGCAGAAAACAAAGCGTTAAGATCATCCGTTGTTCCCCATCCCTTTGGGGTATGGTTATATAAGTAAGACGGAATGCCTGATATAAAATCAAGGTTTACATTCAGCGATGAGGCTGTTTTAACAAAATCAACAACCTGTTCGACTGTGTTTTTACGTCTGGCAAGCACCCTTAGATTTTCACTACAGAAGCTTTGAACTCCGGCAGAAACGCGAGTTATGTGTTTACTGAGCACATTATGAACAGACGGAGTGTAGTTTTCTATATTACATTCAACCGTTACTTCCTTTGATTTTTTGGATTCTGCAATTGAAAGAATATCGCATATATCCGTTATCATATCTTCCATCAGCGGAGTTCCTCCACCGATATATATTGTTTCAAACGGCTTTTCAAAATACTCTATGCACGCTTTAACCTCTTTTTTTAACTTCTCAAAATACAGCCTTTTGTATTCGTTGTTTACATTGCACTTAGGAACGGAATAAAAGGCGCAGTAAGCACATTTAGAATAGCAGAACGGAATATGGACATAAAGGCTTACAGGGGCTGACTTATTAAAGCACTCGCTTACAAACATATTATAACAATTTCATATGTGAGAACGGGAACAGCACAAACATAGCTCGTCCGTTGATTTTCTGATTGCTCACACATCCGAAATATCGCCCATCACCCGAATTATCTCTGTTATCTCCAAGGGGCAGAATATGTAGGGCAGGAACGTATGTTCCTCTGTTGTAGCTTTCGGCATCCTGTATTGATGATGGTTTCCACGGCATTATGGCATAGGACGACTTAGCATACTGCTTTTCTCCCTCGTAATAATCAAATTCTGAGGCTTTATGGCTAAGCTCTTCCATATAGTACACAGGCAATTGATCCTGAAGTCCCATCTGACTATATAAAGCGTATTTTGAATATGCCTTTATAAACGGATAATCCTTTTTATCAACAAGCCTGTAAACATCATAGGGAACTCCGCTTTTTTCTCTTATATGCTTTTCGGGATAGTATAAATCCTCTCCAAAAGGTTTTATGAATACATCGCCGTTTATAAACCTCACGGTATCGCCCGGTATTCCCACAGCACGTTTTATAAACATTTTCTCTCTGTAGCTTCCGTCGGGATATTTGTTGAGATTTACAAGAGTAAGTGTACCCATGTAAATCAGATCTCTAAGGCTTTCTATAAACGGAGAATCGTTTTTATATTCCGGATTATAAAAGGTTATAACATCTCCGCGGTGCGGTGTTTTGTTTGCACTCTTTGGACCATATGAGTATATTTCCCTTCCGTAAGCTCCCTTGTTCACGACAAGCCTGTCCTTTATCATAATAGTCTGCTCCATACTGCCTGTAGGAACTATAAACTGCGCACAACCCCACATATTAAGCAAAGATATAATGACTATAGCGAATACAAACGCCGAAATCCAATCAAGAAGCTCTGATTTAAATGTTTTTTTAGCCCTTTTTTTATCGTACGATTTTTTTCTTTTTTTATTAATCGCATTTTCAAGGAATAAGCATATACGTTCTAAAGCGCCTTCTGTTTTTTTCATTATGAAAGTCTCTTTATGTTTTTAATTTCCCTCTGTGCATCACGTTGAATATCACGCTCTTTAAGCAGCTGTTTTTTACCGCTGTAATCACGACCCTTACAAAGGCATACTTCTAACTTTATAAGGTTTTCCTTAAAGTACAGTCTGTAAGGAATAATGGTCATCCCCTTTTCCTCAACCTTGCGCCTAAGATGCTTCATTTCCTGTTTTTTGATAAGAAGATATCTTTCTCGCATCGGGGCATGGTTAAAAACAGAACCTCCTAAGGAATATGGCTGAATTGTAAACCCCATAAGTATCATTCGATTCCCTTGAATTTTTATATAGGACGAACCGAAGGAAGCCCTTCCTTCACGCAGGCTTTTAACCTCTGTGCCTTCAAGTACAATGCCGCATTCTATTTTTTCTACAAATTCATAGTCAAATGCGGCTTTTTTATTTATTAAAATATTCCTGTCTGTTGTATTGTTTTTTTTACTCATATAAACCTATCCTAAAACCAATTGTTTCCGCACACGTTTGCATAGTAGCTACCCCACTCAGCTCTCTAAGTTCATCCTTTGATAAAGATGAATTTAAGTAACTTCCGCCAAACAGCTCAATAGGAAGAGATACTCCGTATTTTTCAAACTCAATAAATTCTGTTCTTTTGCCGTCTATATAGTACTGAGGTTCAAAAACATCTCCTGTCATCTCCCATACACCGCCTAAAAGGGAACTGACGGCATTACTGCCGGAAACGTAAATATCCTTGTCAAACGCATTGTTTTTGATACTAAGCGACGCTAAGAGCGCCTTATCGGGAAGAGAAGCCCTGTACCCTGTTTTATTTGAAAACCACTTACAATACGCCATTACGGCATTAGGAGATATGTTAACCACTGCTTTTTCGCCTGATGCAGAGAAACCATCCATATAACAGTCATCCACGAGACCCGCTTTAATAAGTGTATCTTTATTATCTTTCTGCCACATAGGGTTATCGTCTATAAAGGCCTGCCATTCGGCCTCTGTTGTTTCGTTTATGGCAATCCTTACACCGTTTGAAAGAACAGCAAACTCTGTGTCGTTTATTTCCTCAAATTCCGCTATGTCCAAAGAGGGGTCTATGGACACGTTTTTATCCCTGATTTCGTCATTTTCAAACACGGGTAATTGTGCTTTGATTCCTACTTTCATTGCATCAGAGAGAACGGGAGCAGATGATATAAGACGGGACGCTTCTTTTAAGACATTGCTGTATTTTAAAAGTCGCTCTGTGCCTAACATACTTTGTAAATCGGAATATACAGATCGTATTCTAAACTGAGGAGATGAAGAAAAATACACAGCTTCTTCTGCAGCCCCACGTAAAAAGAACCTGATTATTCTGTTTTCATTTTCATCTATTTTCTGTTCGGGAATTTCAATGTACACTTTTTGCTTTCCCTCAATTAAAGGAGAAAAAAACAGATACGGATGTACGTTTATTACGGAAGTTGCCAAAATATCGCTGCCAAAATACACATCAACCTTGTGCTTGCCCTGTTTTAAATATATATCCCCCGGTATCAGAATGGTATCCTGATCATCAATACATAGGGTAAACGGATAATAATTTGCCGAAAAATACACCCTTCTGCCCATATGGAACAGCGAAGGCACAATAGATAGCACAAGGACAAACACAAACAGTATTATCAAAGACGACCACCCTCTATGAAGAGAGCCAAACTGAGGAAATCTGAACTGTTTAAACGGTTTATCCTTCTTTTTCATATTGCGTTTATATTATATTTAACTACTTCTTTTTAAAAGAGCAAAGCGCGGACGCATTGTTAAATCATTAATTATTTCAACCTTTCCATACCCATTTGCTTCGGATAACCTCTGTATTGCATCCTTTTGACTGATATCCGCCTCAAAAAGTAAAAATCCGTTGTCGCTTAAATGGTATTTTGCTTCTTTAATTATTCTCTTTATAAGCTTCAAGCCGTCATCCCCTCCAAAAAGAGCCATAGCGGGTTCTGATAAAACCTCCCTTTGTAGGGTGCTTTTATACTTAAGAGGGATATATGGAGGATTTGAAAGAATAATATCCCATTGTCTGTTTTTTTCAAATACATTGAACAAATCGGATTCCATTATTTGTATATCGGCATTGCCCAAGATGTTTTTAACATTAACAGCAGCAACCTTAAGCGCCCTTTTTGACTTGTCGGACATAGTCAAATTCAAATTATACTCATCCTTAAGTTCATCAAAAACGCTTATGCCTATTACGCCGCTTCCCGTACACAGATCCAAGATGTTCAGCGTTCTATAACTGCTTTTTGGAAATTCCTTTTTTATTAAGTAAATTGCAAGCTCTACAAGCTCCTCCGTTTCGGGACGGGGAATAAGAACGTGTGAGTTTACGGTAAATGTGTGCTTATAAAAATCCTTCTTTCCGATAATAGCCGGAACGCTTATTCCCTCTTTCCTTTTTTTTAGATACGTTTGATATCTTTTGTACTTTTTCTGATAGTCGTATGCTGATGAGCAGAGCTCATATGCGCTCTTGTTATAGTTCTTTAAATAATCATTTATGGAAAGCTCAAATGCAGATAAAAAAAGAAGCCTTTCTTCAAATGATAAATTAGCTGTTTTTAAGCTGTCGTTCGGCATCATCTATTTTAAGAGCATCAATTATATCATCCATCTCACCCTGCATGAACGTGTCAAGATGATACAGCGTAACATTCACTCTGTGGTCGGTAACACGGTTCTGCGGAAAATTATACGTTCGTATCCTTTCGCTTCTATCGCCGCTGCCAACCTGTGATTTTCTGTTTTCGGAACGCTCGCGGTTTTTCTTTTCCTCTTCCATTTCGTACAGTCTTGAACGCAATACTTTAAGTGCTTTTGCCTTGTTTTTTATTTGGGATTTTTCATCCTGCTGAATTACAACCAATCCTGTCGGAAGGTGCGTAATTCTTACAGCCGAATCCGTTGTGTTTACGCATTGTCCTCCCGGACCCCCTGCACGCATAACGTCGATTTTAAGATCCTCGGGGCGTATAACAATATCTGTTTCTTCCATTTCGGGAAGAACCGCAACCGTAACTGCAGAGGTGTGAATGCGTCCTGAGCTCTCTGTTTCGGGCACGCGCTGAACACGATGTGTTCCGCTTTCATACCTGAGTGTTCCGTAAACGCTTTTACCCGAAACCGAAAACACTATCTCTTTAATACCGCCGAGCCCTGATTCGCTTAAGCTGATAACTTCGCTTTTAAATCCCTTGCGCTCTGCAAAGCTCAGATACATGCGATATAGATCAAGAGCGAATAAAGACGCCTCCTCGCCTCCTGTTCCTGCCCTTATTTCCATAATAATATTTTTTCCGTCTAATGGATCGGGAGGAACTAAAAGCGTTTTACACTTGAGTTCGGTTTTTTCTATTCTGTTCTTTAATGTTTCTATATCTTCCTTGATAAGCGCGCTCATTTCGCTGTCGGCGCCTTTTAACAGTTCAAAATTAGCCTCAAGCGAATCCATGTCGTTTTTTAAAGCTGTAAGGTTCTCAACAAGTTCAGCAAGGGATGCACGTTTTATAGAAAGTTCTTTATAGCGCCCTTGCTCCTTTGATATGTCCAGGTGCATAAGTTCATCATCCACCTGCTGCAATAGCTTTACATTTTCTTCAAGAAATTCAATCATAATCCAAGTGCTCTATAAACTATCTTTTTCGTTTCCTCATCATTATTAAAAATTAGATCGACTTCATCCTTGGTAAGGCATTCAAGCTCATGATAGTTGTAATGGATCCAAACTTCATCATCAGGAGAATTCATAACGTGTTTTCTGCAACAGTAATCGGGCTGAATGGGAAGCGGTTCCTTATGCTTGTAAACAGGAACCTTATAATCGTAAACGGCAACCTTTATATTTTCACGAGGGATACCTTTGTTCATTATAACGTTTGTAAGAGCATTTACGGTTTTCCCCGTATCGAAGATGTCGTCAACAAGCAGTATTCTGTCCCCGGTTCTAAGGTGTTCCGGCGAATAAGTCCATCCGTCAACAACGACCTTTCCCTCAACGCGGTGCATATCGCTGTATGATCTGGCTACAACCGCAGCGTAAAACACGGGATGATCCTTATCCTTACATACCACTTTATAAAATTCGGACATGATGTTGGCCATATATGCTCCGCCTCTTAGAGAAGCATATATTATGTCAGGCACAAAATGGTCTTCATAAAAGATCTTAGCGGCCAACTTGATTGTGTTATTCCTATAATCTTCAGGTGTAATGAATTCCTTTTGCATAGAACTACTATATTACAACATATGATTTTATGTCAAAATTGTTGACTGCTTTTTATAATTTTTAATATAAGCCTTGTAAGGTAAAATCCACCCCAAGTTCCCAAAGACGCGTGGAAAATGTATATCTTGCTGCAATTCTTGCCTGTACAGATTCAAATGCGGGACGGAACGGTTCAAAGTTTATGCAGAAAGCCACTTGTGGCATTATGTATATCTCTTTTGCGCTATCAACATCCAATCCTGCGCCCACACCAAGGAATAAAAATGTATTATTCCAATCTAATTTATAGTTTACGTTAAGATCCATGTATGTTTTATAGTATTTCATACCAAATTGCACTTTAGGATCTTTCTGATAGCTTGTAGCAAAGGTTGGTGATACTCCCAAGCTGATTATAAGCCTGTCCTTAATCACCATTCCTATATTAGCGGTTGGAGCAAGTTTGTTGTTTATAACAATATTATCGGAATTTGAATTTATCAGCGTGAAATAGCTCAATCCAATCCCCCACGATACACGCAGAACTCGATTTTGAGCCTCTTGGTCTTTTTTACGCTCTTCATTAAGCTTTTCTATGGTATCTATTAATAATTCAGGGTCTTCATTACTTTCTGAAAAATCAGAATAAGAGATGTTTTTTGAACCCATGGATATGGTAGCCTGTTCGCCCTGCGTTTCTGCATTTGCACCTTTTGTAAGGAATTCACGGGCCTTATCAGAATCAAACTTCCCTACTATTCTATATTTGAACTCATCATTTGAGGATGCCCCTACTACAACAGATTGGAATTCAATAATGCTTTCTATGCCTTCAAACGATATGTCAGATGGAACATTGTTATTATATACATCCACCTTTATTTTTTGTATGGATTTATCTATTGCGTCAGCACGTGCAAGTTCTCTGGTGGATCCGTAGCCCGTTACTCTAATAATTTCGGCAAAAACACCGTTTACGGATATAAAAAATATAATAAGCAAAAGCAATAATGATTTCTTTTTCATTTAATCTCCTCCAAAATATCCTCTTGCAGAACGAGCATAGGTTCTGTGGCAAAATCAGATGTATCATGATTATAACCCAACAAGTGCAAAAGTGAATGAATTATAAGGCGCTTTGCCTCTTCTTTTTCATCCACATGATTATCTTTTGCGCTTTTTTTAAGAAACGGGTATGAAATAACAATATCTCCGAGAACCTTATTTTGTAATTCAGGCATAACCGTGTCGTCATAAAAGGCAAAGCTCAACACATCGGTAGGCGAATCTATTCCACGGTATTCCTTGTTGAGATATGTAATCTCTTTATCGTCAGTTATAACAACAGATATTGTAATGTCATCGTTTTCATCAATTTGTTTTTCTTCCAATATTCCCCTTTTTTTAAGAATATCAAATGTTGTCGTAATAGTGTTATGTATCATATCGGAAGTAAGAACTTCATTGAGATACCTGATGTCTGTCTCTATAAACAACATGGTTACTTAGTATCCCCTTTATCATCATTCGTGTTTTTTTTGTATTCTATACGCGAATGGTGAACGCCTTCAAGCTTTGCGGTGAACACATCCTCTATTGTCATCATTTCGGCAAGGGATAGGCTGCAGTTTTGAAGCTGGTGCTTTTCTATTTTTGCCATAAACAAGCTGTGAATGGTTTTGCGTATAACCGATTCGTTTATATCCTCTCCTTTCATTATACGCGCCTTTTTTACACTTCTTACCGCCGCCTCGGAAATATCGGCAAGCATTACAAGCGCTGCTTCCTTTGTTTTTGGGGGTTCTGCGGTATATGCAAAATCAGACTCGTTCACATCCTCTTTTTGTCCGCCTGACATTTCCTTGTTATGCAATGCCTCGTAATAAAAGTAGTTTATTGTATCGTTTCCGTGGTGTTCCGCTATTATATCTATCACTTCCTGCGGAAGATGCGCCTCTTTTGCAAGACGAACACCAAGGGTTACGTGAGAGCGAATCATAGCAACGGAAAGCTCTGCAGAAATAACATCGTGCTTATTACCCTCTGTTTGATTTTCTATAAAATACTGCGGATGCTCCATTTTTCCTACATCGTGATACAAACTTGCAAGCTTTACAAGCGGAGTGTTTAGATTAAGGGCATCACTTGCAGCTTCGGCTATTTTCTGAACGGACATCACATGGTCATATGAGCCCGGACAAAGCTGTTCAAATCTTTCAAGCAGAGGCGTTTTTTTATTAATAAGTTCATATAGTCTGTTGACCGTTGGAAGATTGAAGGCTTTTTCAAACAATACACAGGAGAGAACTACAAACACCTGTCCGATTATAAAAACAACTCCCGATGCAAATACTCCCTTTAATACGCCTATAAACACAAAGCCTTCAAGAGCAAGCGTAATTATGGATACAAACTGTTCTAATACCAATACAAGCAGATAGTTCATCATCTTTTCCATTCTGCTGTTTGTGTAATAAATAAATGTTACGGAAAGTACACCGGAGAGGAAATATCGAATAATACTGTATATTCCCGAAAACGGGAAGAATTCCAAAATTGCGGCAACAGTGCCTGCTGCCAAATACCCTATTTTTTTGTTGCCTGTTAACAGCGAAAGCATAAGAGGCACTATAAACATAGGAATGAGCAAATCATATGTAGCAATTTTAATAAAAGACAACAGAGGTTGAGCAACGCTTAAAATAATGATATAAAGCGCAAGCGATATGAAGAACAGATTCATGTATAGTTTTTTTCGGTAATTATTTTTAAGCCAGATATTTAAAATCAAATATGAGGTTAAAAGTGTAGCCACTATGAATATTATTATTACGATTCTTTGAATAGTTGTGTAACGCGCTGAACCCTCTGAAATTTTTGATAGCAAACTAATTGTTTTGGTGGTTACAACAGTGTCTTTTTGAACTATCAAATCGCCTTTTTTTATTTCCACAACCACATTAGGCACGGATTCCTTAACTTCTTGAAAATATATATTTGTGGCTTCTCTGTTATATTCTACATTCGGAAGTATAATATCGCTTATGAGCAAAGATATTATGTCCCTCATTTCGTCATCGCCGTAAGGCCCGTGATATTGCATAAAAAACGGAGCAATTTGTTCTTTCAGCCTTTGAGGCGTATAGCAAAATGGTATGCTTTTATAAACCTTATCAACCATACGCATATCGTATGTATCATCTTCGTAAACAACTATTGTTTTAAAACCGGACCGGCTTATATCGTACAACTCGGTGTTGTCAAAAAGTCCGTCACTTATAATCTTATTCGCTACTTCCTTTCCAAGCTGAACAAACACACGTCTCCAGCTCTCGGTTTTTGAATATACATTGTTTATTATTTTGTCGCTTACTATAAAGTCCATTTTGCTGAAACTGTTTTTAGCGTTTATTTCATCAAGCGAAAAAGTATCAAAAACCGTATTTGCACGCACTATGTTGTTTTGTGTTTTTATAAACGATCTTGTGAAAATGGGCGTTGATAAGGCAACCTTTTTGTTTCTGAGCGTTTCTGTTTCTTCCTCATCTATATAGGTGATAGATACGGGAGCATATACGTTGTCGTTTACAAGATCCCCGATTTTATATCTGTTTTCAAACGATGCTACAACTCTGTTAGAAACATGGTTCTGTACAAGGTAGATAAAGGATGATACCACTGCAGCTATACAAATTATCGGTACAATAATTGGCGTAATAAATGCCCTGAATTGTTTATACCGAGTTTTAACAGTTGAAGATTTATCTTTTTTCTTTTTATCCTTGTTTTTTACCTTCATATTTTTTTGAAAAAAACCTCGTATAAATTTTATCATAAAATCAATCGAATTATAATAGCGCCACAGGCAGATGAAGAGTGCGATAAGCGGTTTAAGGGAAAGGTTTAAGCTAAATCAGACAATAATATAAAAAAAAGCGGGAATACCCGCATTTCTCGGAGAGAGGGGGATTCGAACCCCCGAACCCCTTTTGGAGGTTAACTCCTTAGCAGGGAGCCCAATTCGGCCACTCTTGCATCTCTCCTTGTGTTGTTATCAACACATACGGATGGAGAGGGATTCGAACCCCCGGTGAGTTGCCCCACAACGGTTTTCAAGACCGCCGCCTTCGACCACTCGGCCATCCATCCAGTTTATTTTCCTAACTCAAAATATGGTGTATCGCCCAATGCTTTACGCGTGGCGGTCTTGGAACTCACATTGAATTTGTGCGCTTGCACAAATTCACATAAGCAGCACGCTGCTTATATCCACTTGCTTCTTACGCACGTGCTAATGGTTCGTATCAATCCAAGGGCTTGGAACTCACATTGAATTTGTGCGCTTGCACAAATTCACATAAGCAGCACGCTGCTTATATCCACTTGCTAAAAGCAAGTGCTAATGGTTCGTATCAATCCGCCGCCTTCGACCACTCAGGGCTCCACCATCCAGTTTATTTTCCTACACCTTCCTGTTTTTTACTGTTGAATTATACTCGTTTATTATTGAATCGTCAATGTTATTTATTAAAGTAATCCTTGAATCTTCGACGTCTTTGACGAATATAGGCAGCATTAACTTTGTCGCAGAGGGGATAAAGCAGAGTCACATACACAAAGTATGCTCCTCTTTGCTTTACCCACACTGCTTCGCGTTACTGCTACCTCTATTCGTCAAAATGTTTTTCATGGTTGAAATAGAAATATGTTTTATTAAAAACACAAATCCGAATATTCTTCGGATTTTGTTTATAAGGTATCTTCGGCGTCTTTGACGAATATAGGCAGCATTAACTTTGTCGCATGGGGGATAAAGCAGAGTCACATGTAAATCCTTGGATCTTCGGCGATATTTCCGAGGACAGCACGCCATTCCTCAAGTAGTACACAAAGTACAACTTTTCGGATATGGCGTGCTTCAT
The DNA here is from genome assembly GCA_028719825.1 of Spirochaetales bacterium. GTDB lineage: Bacteria > Spirochaetota > Spirochaetia > Sphaerochaetales > Sphaerochaetaceae > UBA9848. Next base: position 26,360 of record JAQYLW010000017.1, read on the forward strand.
CTTCGAAAATCTCATCCGAATCTCCTTCGGATTTTTTTCTAAGGAATTTACTAAATTTCACATATCCCTAAAAAACCTCAAACTCTAATCCGAAGAAGGTTCAAGTTTGAGATACCCCCCTACAAATTTCTTTGACGAATAGAGGTAAATGATTTTTTGGTGGAAATTTTGTTGTGAAATATAAACAGGTTTTATAAAAAAACTCGAAAACACCTTAGACAAAATCCGAAGAAGATTCGAGCGTATTTTGTAAAGTTGAACCAAGAAAGCAAGTGCAGGCTGTACTTTGTGTACTGCCAAACGCTTTATTGGTGACTTTGCAAAAGACGCCGAAGATTCTTCGGATTCAAATCCGCAGAATGCTTGGAGGATTTGGGACTGAGGTGTAAGTTTACTATTGCTTGCTTCGGCGAATCTCCAAGGATTGGGGATTAATGTAATCCACAGATTTAGTAATTACCTTAGACAAAATCCGAAGAAGATTCGAGTGTATTTTGTAAAGTTGAGCCAATAAAGCAAGTGCAGGCTGTACTTTGTGTACTGCCAAACGCTTTATTGGTGACTTTGCAAAAGACGCCGAAGATCCAAGGATTCCAATCCGCAGAATGCTTGGAGGATTTTTCGCTCTCTGAGCACCAAAATATCCGCAAGGCTGTACTTTGTGTACTGCCTAAGGAATTTTGCGTGCGAAGGGGCGAAAAAGCCCCAATGATTCAAGGATTCAAGGATTATTATTAACCTGCCTGGCACTTCTCCTCCCCTCCGGCTCAATCTCTCCTGCTTTCATGAGTGCCATCTTTGTAAGGGCAGGGCCGATCAGTTCATATACAAATACGGAAAACAGAATAATGTTACAGATTACTTTTCCTTCGTTTAACACAAGGGACTCATTGGCCATACCAAGGGCAACACCCGCCTGAGGCAAAAGCGTTATGCCAAGGTATTTTTGAATTTCGGGGGAGCAGCCTGTCATGCGAGTGCTGATATAACTGCCTGATATTTTACCGGCACTACGTGCAATTATATAAATAGCGCCTATAAGCAGAACAAGAGGATTGCCGAGTATGGCAAAGTCCAGTTCTGCGCCTGATATTACAAAGAATAGGATGCATATTGGAGCTGTCCATCTGTCAAGACGATCAAATATTTCATCTGATGCAGGACAAGTATTGCAAAACGTAGTACCCGAAAGCATACATACCAACAACAATGATGATTTAATTATTATACTTCCTGCATGAATCTCAATCATGCTAAGAGAGCATATAAGCATTACAAAGCCAACAACAAGCGACAGTCTTTTACTGCGAGAATGAAAGAAACGCTCAAGAATCGTTAACAGATAACCGGAAATACATCCTATAAGGCAAGAAAGTACAAGCTCTATGAGTGGATTAAAAATCATGCTTGCAACGTTTAGAACTCCTTTTTCTACAGCTCCTGCAATTCCAAACGATACCGAAAATAACACAAGTCCAACAGCATCATCAATCGCTACCACCATAAGAAGCAGTTTTTTCAACGGACCTTCTGCTTTATACTGTTTAACCACCATAAGCGTTGCTGCCGGTGCAGTTGCCGCGGCAATTGCTCCTAAAACTATAGCAACAGGAAGAGATATGATATCAGGATTTAAAAAATGGAATAAAATCAGCACAATGTCTACAAGGACAGTAGTTATAACGGCCTGCAGAATACCTACCGTTATTGCTTGCTTACCCATGGTTTTCAGTTCCTTTAGTTTGAACTCATTTCCTATTGTAAATGCGATAAAGCCAAGTGCCAAAGACGAAAGAATTTCAAAATTATTTATATAGCTCCCGCTATTAAATCCAAATCCGCCTATCCCTATTCGCCCAAGGCAATAAGGGCCTAAACACACACCTGCAACAAGGTATGCCGTAACCGCAGGCAATCCGACTTTTTTTGCAAATCTTGAAAAAATCAAACCAAAAATAAGAGCCAACGAAAGGCTCATTAAAAAACTTTCCATACAATTGTGATACTGTAATACTATAATGTAAATATTTCAAATATAATCCTTGAATCTTCGGCGACCTTTCCGAGGACAGCACGCCATTCCTCAAGTAGTACACAAAGTACAACTTTTCGGATATGGCGTGCCTCATCCTCGAAAATCTCATCCGAATCTTCTTCGGCTTAGAGTATTAAAGTATTCCACAGAAGATTTAATAATACCTTAAAAAATAATCCGAGGGAGATTCGAGCGTATTTTGCGAAGTTGAACCAATAAAGCAAGTGAAGGCTGTACTTTGTGTAATCCTTGAATCTTCGGCGACCTTTCCGAGGACAGCACGCCATTCCTCAAGTAGTACACAAAGTACAACTTTTCGGATATGGCGTGCTTCATCCTCGAAAATCTCATCCGAATCTCCTTCGGCTTAGAGTATTAAAGTATTCCACAGAAGATTTAATGATACCTTAAAAAATAATCCTTGGAGATTCGAGCGAGAGTTGCGAACTTGAAGCCTGCAAGCAAGCGAAGATTGTACTTTGTGTACTATCAAGCGCTTGCAGGCTGAGTTCGCAAATATCGCCGAAGATTCAAGGATTCCAATCCGCAGAATGCTTGGAGGATTTTCCGCTCCTGAGAACCAAAATATCCGCAAGGCTGTACTTTGTGTACTGCCTAAGGAATTTTGTGTGCGAAGAAGCGAAAAAGACCCAATGATTCTGCGGATTACACAACACGCACGTCTAATATTTCTTTAACAATCGGCCTGAGCACCTCCAGCACACCTTCGCTGTTTTCCGTGCGTACTTTGATTGTTGTAAGAACACCGTCCTTTTCGCCTTTGTCAACAAAAGTTCCTATGGATATTATGTCAAATCCCTTATTTGCAAGAGCTGTACTTAAACGCGATATTTCACCCGAGCGTTGATTGAACAAAAACGTTACGCGAGTTCCCTTTACAAGCGAACCAAACAACTCATACAGAACCTTAAACATATCGCTTTTTGACACGATTCCTACAAGTTTTTCTCCTTCAATTACGGGAAGGCAAGAAAGATCGTCATCCACCATAATTTTTGCAGCTTCCTCTACGGTAGTATCAGGATCTATGGTACGAACGTCTTTTGTCATAAGATTTGAAACCTTAAGGCGTGAAAGCATATAAGGCATTTCATATACAGAAAGTGACGACACCGGAGATGGAGAAGCATGAAGTATATCTTTTTCTGTTATTACGCCTATAAGCTTTCCTTTTTTATCCAGAACAGGAAGCCTATGTATGTGATTTTCCTTTAAAATATCCGCAACATCTACTATGGAAGTTTCCGCAGTAGTTGTAATAGGATTTTTTTTCATCATTCTTTTAACTGTCATATCTTCTCCTCCTTATTCTCCCAGATATGCCTTTTTAACTTCATCATTTTTAAGCAGATCAGCACCTGTTCCCGAAAGAACAATATTGCCGAGTTCCATAACAAATGCATTATCACTTGCTTTTAGTGCCATTCTTGCATTCTGTTCTACTAATAATATTGTAACACCGTTCTTTTTATTAATATCACTGATTATGGAAAAAATTACCTCCACCATAAGGGGAGCAAGGCCCAATCCGGGTTCATCAAGCAAAAGCATTTTCGGGCCGCTCATAAGAGCGCGTGCTATTGCAAGCATTTGTTGTTCCCCTCCCGATAACGTACTTGCTTTTTGATCCTTACGTGCCTTTAATATCTCAAAGCGAGCAAACATTTCCTCTTTTCGCTCTTTAATCAGTTTACTATCCTTTACGGTAAAAGCACCCATATCAAGGTTTTCTTCAACAGTCAAATCGGCAAATACTCTGCGTCCCTCCGGAACAAGAGATATGCCTTTTTTCATAATGTCGTCCGTTTTCTTTTTGTTTAAATCTTCGCCGTCAAACACTATTTTTCCCCGATAAGGAACAAGCGACAATATAGCATTCAGCAGCGTGCTTTTCCCCGCTCCGTTTGCTCCTATAAGCGAAACTACAGAGCCTTTTTCAACTTCAAACGACAAGCCCTTAAGAGCGTTAATAGCACCATATGAAACCTTAAGGTCCTCAACTTTTAACAAACTACTCATCGCTTCCTCCTCCAAGGTATGCTTCTATAACGCGTGGGTTCTTTTTTATTTCATCGGGAGTTCCGGATGCAATTTTGTTGCCGTATTGCAACACCGTTATAGTATCGCAAACAGTCATAACCAAACGCATATCGTGTTCAATTAAAACCACGCTTACACCCTCTGATCGTATGCGTTTGATCGTATCAATCAACTGGAGTGTTTCGTTTGGGTTCATGCCTGCAGCAGGTTCATCCAAAAACAGAAGCTTGGGTTCGGTTGCCAAGGCACGAGCTATTTCAAGCTCTCTTTGATGTCCGTAAGGAAGGTTCTTTGCAAGCTCATTCTCAACCTTTCTAAGGTTCATAAAATCAAGCCATTTATATGCCTTACCAAGCATTTCTTTTCTTTCTTTTAAAAGACGAACATAACTGTTGATCGCTGCAAGCGGTCTGAAGGCAACACCTGTTCCAAAGTGCAATCCCAAAAGAACGTTTTCAAGAACAGTGAGTTCCTTGAAAAGTCGTATGTTCTGGAATGTTCTGCCTATTCCCCTTCTTGCTATTTTGTAAGACGGCAATTTTGTGATGTTTTCACCGGCAAAAATAACCTCTCCCGATGTGGGCTTATCGAGTCCGGTTATATTGTTAAAAAGCGTTGTTTTACCGGCTCCGTTAGGTCCGATTAAGCCTGTTATCATTCCGCTTTCTGCCGTAAAATCAACATTGTTTACAGCAACAACTCCGCCGAAAGCGCGTGTGAGTTTTTTTGTTTCAAGAAGCGTCATGCTTTGCCCCCCTTACCTTTTTTTATATTGGAAAACAATGATGAGATATTTGAACAGACGTGCTTTGCCTTGTATAACAAAACAGTACCTTTACTATCTGACATAAAATTTGTTTGTCTTTTAGGACGACCCAACAGCCCTTCCGGACGGAATATCATCATAACAACAAGTATTACGCCAAAAAGGATTTCCTTACACTGTGGCGGTATAACACGTGAAAGCCCCGTGAGCTCTGGCAAATACGATATCAATTGAATAATAAACGCACCTAAAATAACGCCTAAGAGATTTCCCATTCCACCAAGAACAACCATACAAAGAACCATAACCGACATCATGAACGTATATGTTCCGGGGCTTATGCTAAGGGTAAGAACGGAATATAACGAGCCGCCTATTGATGCAAGACAAGCTCCTATTGCAAACGCCATAACTTTGTATACGGTTGAGTTAATCCCCGATGAAAGGGATGCAAGCTCATCCTCTCTAACTGCTTCAAGTGCCCTTCCGTTTCGAGTGCGTATAAATCGATGCAGAAACAGAGCGCAAAGCAAAAGAATACATAGCGATAACAACAAAAAACCAAACTTGTTATTATAAGGGTTCACCTTAAATCCAAACACCTTTACCATAGGAATTCTCTGTATTCCCATAGGTCCGTTTGTAAGCGATATCCAGTTGTTGATAACATTCTTAATAATCTCACCTACACCAAGGGTGACAATTGCAAGATAATCACCTTTTAAGCGCAACGTAGGTATTCCTATAAGGATGCCGAGGACTATTGCTATAAACATTCCAACAAACATTGTAGGCCAAAATCCCCATCCGCATTTTACCGTAAGTATTCCGGTTGTATAGCTGCCTATTGCAAAGAATCCTGCCTGACATAATGAAAGCATACCACCGTATCCCGTAATAACATTTTGCCCTAAAGCCATGAATGAATATATTACGGTATATATCAATATCAACAATATAAAATTAACCATCAGACTTTCTCCCTTATATTCTTGCCAAGTATTCCGGAAGGACGAACAAGAAGAATGATAATAAGCACCACAAAGGCAACAGTATCTTTAAATCCGAGTGGGATATGCAAAAGTGCAACCCCGAATGTTTCAAGAAGTCCTAATAAAAGTCCGCCAAGCATTGCGCCCGGAATATTTCCGATTCCGCCGACAACAGCCGCAACAAATGCTTTTAAACCCAGCATGGTACCCATTGTTGCATAAACCTTAAAGTCAAGTGAAACAAGCATGCCTCCTATTGCAGCAAGGGCAGATCCTATTGCAAATGTTAGCGAAATAATGTTATTTACGTTAATTCCCATAAGAGAAGCTGCATCCTGATCCAAGCTTGTTGCACGCATTGCCTTACCAAGACGGGTTTTATTCACAAACATCATAAGAGCAAACATAGTAATTCCCGAAACTGCCAATATCAAAATTTGATGCGGTGTTATGGATATGCTTCCCATAGCAATGGGCGAGTTGTCAAACGGATATTCAAGCTTTCTTGAATGAGTTCCAAAGAACAGTTGGGCACTGTTTGAAAGAATATAGCTTACACCAATTGCAGACAATAACGGAGCAAGGCGCGGAGCCTTTCTGAGTGGTTTATACGCTATTTTTTCAATAGACATCCCCATTACAGCTGAAGCTATGGCCGCTACTACCATTGCTACAAAAAAAGCGAATACGGAAAACGCTCCGGGAGCATGAGTTGTCCTTATTGCATTATAAACAAATAAACCTATATATGCTCCCCACATCAATACATCACCATGTGCAAAATTTATGAATTTAAGAATTCCATAAACCATTGTGTAGCCAAGAGCAACAAGGGCATAAATTCCACCAAGCGTAATTCCGTTTATAAAATGTTGAAAAAATTCTTGTAACATTTTATCTCCTGTTTTGAAATAAAAAAGTGCTTTCTGTTAGGAAAGCACTTTTATAAATTAATTATATTATCAGCTTTTCCCGTCTTTATCAGTTAGCCTCTACAATTTTACCGTTTAGAACCTTATACTCCCCTACGAATACAGGTGTTGTACCGTTAACCTTATAAATACCCTGATTTGCAACAAGGTCGCCGTTTGAAGCAAAGTTGATAACTCCAGATGCACCCTGATAATCTTTTGTAGAAGCAACAGCGTCACGGAAGCTTGAACGATTTACTTTGCCGTCTTTAACTATTTTTTCTGCGCTCTGAAGAAAGATGTTAGTAGCGTCAAACATATTTGTGGCGAATGAGTCGGGATCGTGACCCGTAGCCTTGTTATAAGAGGCAACAAAGTCTGAATAAAGGCTTGTTTCCTTAACCTGAGGAGGTGCAACATATACAACACCGTCAGTATATGCACCGGCGTTCTGATAGATAATGGGATTTGAGAATCCATCGCCGGAAACGAAAGGAAGTTTAATATTGAGCTGTGCAGCCTGTTCAAGAATCTGAGCCATTTCCTCTGTATAGTTTGGAATATAGATAGCCTCAGCGTTTGAATTCTTGATACGTGTAAGCTGTGAGCGGAAATCTTTATCTCCAATGTTGCATGTTTCTGCAATTACAACCTTACATCCGGGGTTAGCCTCAAACGATAAAGTCATTCCATCGTTAAGTCCCTTTGAGTAATCGTTCATTGTATAAAGAGATGCAAGTCTCTTATATCCGAGTTTCTGAGCAAAATATGCACCGGCAACTTCTCCCTGAAGTCCGTCTGATATTGTTGTTCTGAAAATATAATCCCCGATATTTGTAATATCCTTATGAGAAGCACTTGGAGTCATAACCGTAAGCCCTTCATTCTGACAGCGATCAGCAACAACAAATGTTTCACTTGTGATGACAGGTCCTACAATACCAATTACATTTTTATCGGATGAGAGCTTCTCAACCGCAGCAAGAGCCTTGTTGTTGTCTCCTGCAGAATCAATATCTACTAATTCTACCTTGAAGCCTGCCACATTCGAACGTGATGAGTTAAATTCATTAATTGCAAGAAGAGCAGCGTCTCGGCAATATGTTCCATAGTTAGCATAGTCTCCCGAAAGAGGTCCGATAAAGCCAAACTTTATAACCTGAGCTCCATCTTTAGCGTTGGAAGTCGATGCGGAAGATGATGAATCCTGTTTTTTCGAGCAGGATACAAACAGCACAGACAGTACGAATGTGCATACAAAAAGCAATCTTAACGACTTTTTCATTTGCTTTGTTCCTTCATAAATCTAAAAAATTAGTAAAAAAATAATACAAAACAGCCTTTTATGCAATATAATTATATACATTATTTATTTTTATTTCCCTAAACGACCAAAACTCAACATTTTGAAACGGATAAAAAATGCAAATGGACATAAAGAAGATAAAATGATAAAATCATAGCCGAATCTGTGTTTAATGAACATTGATTATTTCGGATAGTAGCGCAGGGGCTAGCGCACTTGGTTCGGGACCAAGGGGTCGGCGGTTCAAATCCGCCCTATCCGACTAAAAAAAAATGCCCCGAAGACGATTCGAACGTCCGACCCTTTCCTTAGGAGGGAAATGCTCTATCCTGCTGAGCTATCGGAGCATACGTGTGTTATTATATATCTTTTTATACCTGCCGTTCAATTAAGAATTTTACAAACATAAATATTGATTTGTTTTTGAACACTCGTATATTTTTTGTCCTATTGATATAATCGAGATTATGAAAACAATTAACGAAATAAAAGAGAAATTTGAATATCACTTAAAATATACCCTTGCAAGTGATAAAGAAAGAAGAACGGACGAATACAACCTTGAAGCGTTGTCATTCACTTTAAAAGAGCCGATTATAGATGCATGGAATGCAACAATCCAAAAATACAGAAAGAACAAGGTTAAGCGAGTATGCTATTTATCGCTTGAATTTCTTATGGGAAGGCTTTTAACAAACAACCTGTTGAACCTTGGAATGTATGATAAGGTAAAAAAGAGCCTTGAACAATCGGGTGTAGATCTTGACAACGTTATTCAAACCGAAAAGGATGCAGGGCTGGGAAACGGAGGGCTTGGACGACTTGCCGCATGTTTTTTGGATTCCCTTTCAACCCTCGGATATCCTGCAATAGGATACGGAATACGCTACAATTACGGAATATTCAGACAGGAAATAGAAAACGGATATCAAAAGGAACAGCCGGACGACTGGCTTATACACTCATCGGCACTGTGGGAAATACCGCGTGATGAAATAAAGTACCCCGTATCTTTTGGCGGAAGCGTTCAATCTACGATGATAAACGGCAAAATGAAGTTTATCTGGAATCCACAGGAAACAGTTTACGGAATGGCTTACGACATGCCGATAGTCGGCTATGAGGGCAAAACCGTTAATACCCTCAGACTGTGGAGCGCAAAGGCACGCGATGAATTTGATTTCAGCGAATTTAATGACGGTGATTATACAGAGGCTGTAAGAAAGAAAATCGCCGCCGAAAACATATCTCCGGTTCTGTATCCGAACGACACCCTTTATATGGGTAAAGTGCTACGCCTGAAACAGCAGTATTTCTTTGTTTCATGTTCACTTCAAGACATCATTGCACGCTACAAAAAGGACATAGGAAGCAACTTGAAGAACTTAGCGGAGTATAACGCAATACAGCTTAACGATACGCATCCGAGCATTGCTGTTGCCGAGCTTATGCGACTGCTTATTGATAACGAAGGCCTCTCTTGGGATGAAGCGTGGGAAATAACAAGCTCAGTGTTTTCATACACAAACCACACTCTTCTGCCGGAAGCTCTTGAAAAGTGGAATCTTGATCTGTTCTCCTCTGTTCTTCCCAGGCACACGGAGATAATCTACGAAATCAATAGGCGCTTTTTGGAAAAGGCCGTTCCGCAGCTTAATGGGGATGTCGAGGCAATACGCAAAGTTAGCATCATAGAAGAATCAAATCCTAAAAACATACGCATGGCTAACCTTGCTATTATCGGATCACAGAAGGTTAACGGAGTTGCCGCATTGCACAGCGAGCTTTTAAAAACCAAGATGTTCCCCGAATTTTCAAAAATATATCCGTATAAATTTACGAATATTACAAACGGAGTTACTCAAAGAAGATGGCTGTTAGAATCGTTCCCCGAATACGCAGCTTTAATAACAAAGGCGATTGGCGACAAGTGGATTACAAACTACAACGAGATATTAAAAATTGAAAAGTATCAGCGCGATAAGAATTTTATAGCTGATTTAAAAAAGGCAAAACAAAGCGCAAAAGAGCGTTTTGCCTCCTACGCAAAACAGAAATGGGGCTTTGATATAGATACCTCTCGTCTGTTTGATACTCAATGCAAGCGTATACACGAATACAAAAGACAAAGCTTAAATATTCTTGATTGTATTGCTTTGTATGCACGTATCAAAGAGGATAAAAAATTCCGTGACAGCTTCACGCCCGTAAATATTTTCTTTGCAGGTAAAGCCGCTCCGGGATATGTAAGGGCGAAAGAAACTATAAAATTAATAAACGAGGTTGCGCTTACATTGGCACACGATAATCAAACACGTGATTATATAAGGGTTTATTTTTTACCGAACTACGATGTAAGCATGGCTGAAATGCTAATCCCTGCAAGCGATTTATCAGAGCAGATTTCAACAGCAGGAATGGAAGCAAGCGGCACCGGAAACATGAAGTTTATGATAAATGCCGCCCTAACTCTTGGAACAATGGATGGCGCAAATGTGGAAATAGCTGATGCCGTTGGACAAGACAACATATTTATCTTTGGTAAAAACGTAAAGGAGATAGAAGCGCTTAAGGGGAATTACAACCCATATGATTATATTTCAAAAAGCGTCATTTCACCCATGATACTAAGCTTGATTAAAGACAACTATTTCTCCGTAAACGAAAACGGCATATTTGACTGGGTCATAGGCAGTACCGCAAACGAAAACACCGACAGATATGCGCTGTGGGCTGATATAGATTCCTACGATCAAAAACGACTTGAAGCCTATGCACTGTATAAAAACGACAACAATGCTTGGATGAAAAAAGCAGTTATAAATACAGCATCCTCAGTGTATTTTTCTTCAGACAGAACCATTAACGAGTATGCTCATAAAATCTGGAACATGAAGAGTGTACAGTGAAAAGCAATATAGAAATAACCAAACAGCGTTCAAAGGCTAAGCGCATTATAAGTGCTTACCTTGAATCGCTTGGTTACAACGAAATAGAAACTCCGCTCCTATCACATACGGCAATTCCCGAAAGCACAATAGAATTGTTTGAAACAAGGCGTAAGCAATATGACAGGAGCGATTTCTTTTATCTTCTGCCCTCACCCGAACTGTATATGAAAAAATCCCTCGCTAAAGAGGGAAAATCAATATATCAGTTTTCAAAATGCTTTAGAAACAGCGAACAGACAAGCGATTTCCATTCGTGTGAATTTACAATGCTTGAATATTACAAAACGGATGCAGACGATTCGTATTCGCTTAAAGTAACAGAACAAATGCTCGGCGTGTTATCTTCGGAATTTAATTCAACACATCTTAGCTCTATCAACACCGTTATAAGCATGAGAGAACTTGTAAAACGACAAACCGGAATTGACATTGCCCTTTTAAGGGACAAGGAAGAATTCCAAAGAGCCGTTGAGAAAAAGGGCGTTACCGTATGGGATAAGAACGAAAGCAGAGCAGACACGTTTAATAGATTGTTTGTTGCCCTTGTTGAGGACAGAATAAAGGATATATCCCCCGTTGTAACAATAACGGATTATCCGTCAGAAATTCTATGTCTGGCAAAGGACGACAGCACAGGGGCATTCAAAAAACGCTGGGAAATGTATATAAACGGCATTGAAACAGCAAACTGTTATACCGAAGAAACAAGAGAGAGCAGGGTTAAAGAATACTTTGATCACGAGGATAGGGCAAAAAAAGCTGTAGATCCCCTCTTTCGTTCCGACAAGGAATTACCCACCATGGCATTGCCCGAATCAAGCGGAGTTGCCATAGGTTTTGACAGACTTATGATGTGCTTACTTGATAAAAAAAATATCGGCGAAGTAATTCCCTTCGCCGAATATCTGAAATAAAGATCAACAAATCAATTACGAATTAACCCTTTCAAGGTATTCCTTTGTTTCTGTGTTAACTCTGACTTTTTCACCTTTCTTAATAAAAATAGGAACCTTAATCTGCAAACCGCAGTCAGTTACGGCATTCTTTGTAGTACCCTGAACGGTATCACCCTTCACTGCATCCTCACACTCTGCAATAACATATACCATCTTTGCAGGAAGCATAATTGCCAAAATCTGATCGTTCCATACACTGCAGCGGTATGTATCGCCCTCATGCATAAGATACTGATAATCCGGAAACATTGAAATAGGAACTTCTGCCTGCTCAAATGTAAGATTGGACATAAGAACGTAGTTTTCGGCATCTTTGTACATGTACTGATAATCAACGTCCTCAACCTCAATATCCTCTGCATTGTCCTGGCTTTTCATTGTTTCGGCAAGTACCTGCCCTGTTGCCGGACTCTTTAACTTTAATCTTACAAATGCACTTCCCTTACCGGGGTTTACAAATTCTCTTTCTATACACACAAAAGGCTGTCCCTTGATCAGCAAAGCCGTTCCTTTATCAATTTGTCCTGCTTTAATCATTTTATTTTCCTTTATATAACGAATTAACTATAAAAGTATAATTATATTTTTTTCGTTTTTCAATACGTATTCACTACGACGTATTTCTCCCATACACACACTCGGGATATGAGAGCGTATGTATGGGAGCATGGGAGCATGGGGTTATTCATTGGGTTTTTTATCAGAATAGAACAGATAGGCTTTGATGTAAGGACTATCTGATGTGAGTGTTATACCATTCGGAGCTCCGTTCGGATAGCACACAAGACGGAATGACATCTCACCAAGAGAAGACGATATACCCTCACCCGATTCAAGTATCATTTTTACATCATTATATATATTTTCTCCCGTATCCTGATCCGTTATTTGTGTACTGTTATTCTTTACGTTTCTTGCAACCGCAGAGAATACGGATTCAAAGCCGTGCATATCCTCGTATCTTCCAACATTGGAGTTCCATTTAGTATATTGTGCAAAACTCATATCGCCGTATGTTTTACCCTCGGTGTTTACCGTTCCCGTATATCCCGAAAATACAAGATTGAGTATAAAGTTGTTGTATATATCCGCAAATTTTTCTCCTGTCATATTCTCTACGGTTTTTAAAAGAGCATTATCATCTCTCATTATCATACCGGGCATGGTAACGCCGTACTTTTCTTCTATGTACATAAAGAATAAATACCCAAGTCCATAGCTTGTATCATCGCTATCCTTAGGCTCGTAAATTTTATGTCCTCCAAGCAATTCCGACAGGTATATTCCAAGTTTACCGTCAAATGTTGTATCCTTAGTTCCTTTTCCTGCAATATAGTTTGCATATCCTTCAGACAAAAAGTGAACAGACCCAGTATTTGAATAAGCATTTGTATGTTTGTAATCGCTTTCAAGATAATGGGTGTATTCATGTGAAAGTGTACTTATAAAATTACTTGCACAGCCGTAAAAATTCGAAAGCTCGGTTTTGGCAAAATCCTGTCCTCCCGTAAAAGAACTGCATGTATTCAAATAGAATGCGGCATAGGGTACATTTTCCGTCTTTCCCGAATAAATGTCCGAAGAAAAATACCCCCCTACAGAATACGGCCAACCGCGATTTTGAAAATTATCCATAATAACAAAGAAATAGCCTTTATCCGTGGCGCTTTTATCAAACATATAACTCTTATTCGGGAAAGAATCCCCCGGCTCTGCTACCGTTTTTTGAAGTGTGAGCAATAAATCACACGGCATTTTGGCATCGCTTTGAGGATTGTTGTACATATAGTCTATCAGTTTGCGTGCAGGCGAATTGTCGGATACGGAATATGTACTGTCAAGAAGGTAAATGATCTTATTATCCTTATCGGTGTATAGTTCACGGTAATTCTTAATATACTGTCCATCATCAAATGAAAAGTTGTTCCATACAACCTTGCCGTCCTTAATTTCGGGAGAACTGATATTGTTTACAGAAAGAGCGTTTAGCTGTGAATACATCACGGACCGCGATACATTTGCCGGATACAGACTGTACGAATAAATGTTGTTGCTTCTAACCTTATCCCATGGATCAGATGTTGATGTATCATCTTTTAACCCTTCTGATGCATAGGTTTCCGAAGGCGTAAAATTGGTTATAAGCACATACGGAATTTGATTTTCAGGGCAAGAAACACTTGCAGTGGGATTTGCAGAATCCAGCATTACAACACTGTCACCTGTACTATCAACAATATCCGCATTTAAAGTAATATTATCAACAACATCATCGGCAGGCAGAGTGTAAACTCCGTTTTCATCGCTGTACAGATAGAATACAGGAATGTCTGAAGATGTGCCGTTAAAATATACCTTGATACGCGTTATCTTTTTTGACGCATCAGTAAGGGACACCTTAAACTTGTATTCTGTTTTGTATGAAAGCGATGTTTTAACCTCAGAACCGTCTGATGAAGTATAAATAACCGTATCAGAAGCGTCTGTATTCAAAGTCACCTCTTTATACTTTACTTCTGCATAAACCTCACAATTGAACGACGTAATATAAGGAGTCAGAGTATATACCATCTTGTCATTGATTCTTTCAGCACCTATTTCAATTTTTGTGCCGTTGTATACAACCGATACTCTGTCTATATCATATTGTTCATCGCTAATCTCCACGGTAAAACGATATTCGGTTTTTTCTTTTACGGACGCACTTCCGATTTGCCCACCCGACGGATATTCTTTGAATACAGCCTTATTATTCCCTTCAAAATTGATGGTAACATTATTTTGAGGAAGTCTTGTTGTGGCAGAAAGAGATACCTCATCAATTGTCATATCTTCCGTAAGAGTATATATACCGTTTTCGTCGGGCAACAGAGTTGTTGAAATATTATTGCATTGCAAACGTACCGTATCAATAACTTTACTGCTGTCATTTGCGTTCACTTTAAAACTGAAATACGAGAAACGCTGTATATCAGAAGGAAATGCTCCTCCATCTGCTAAAGTCCATGACACACCGTCGCCAGAAGTTATTAAAGACACGTTCTTATCGACAAGAGCAACCGTTATTTTTACAGTATCAATAACCATATCGGCTGGGATTGTATATACCTTTTGTCCTTCCGCATTCTTAATGCCCGAAAGGCTTTTAGTTACCCTTACATATTGCTGCTGGTCATAATCGAATGTCTTATACTCTACACTTACCGCCGACACGATTTTAGATGTATCGTTTGATTGAAGTGTAAAACTTGTGGACTTGTCTGCCATTATAGTAGTAGTAAGCGGCATTTGTGACTCAACATCTTTAACGGTTACATCTCCGCTTATTTCAAGAGGATACCATAACGTTTGCAGTTTAACCCCAAGCTGAATTGCTTCCCAGCTGTCTATATTTTGAGTATCTATTGTGTATACGCCATCCTCCGAAGGATTGAAAAGATATTTAGGTCCGTCATACCACCTGCCGTTTGAACGATAACTTAGGTTCAATGTCGTTATCTTGTACCTATTTTCGCTTAATAGAATTTTAAATTTGAAATAAGAAAGAACATCTTTATTAATACGTCCAATCGATACTCCGTTATTCCATTCCAACGGAAGAAGAGCGCTTTGATCGTCCACAACCCTGTATATTTTAACAATATTTTCACGCGAGGTATTTCCCACATTAAACTGAACCTTATCAACATACTCTGATTTTACTTTAATACCGTCAGGAGCGGATAAGGATGTAACAGAACCCTTTATAGTAAACGTCCCGTCTTCATTATTCAGTAACTCCTTGTGCGTATTGTTATAGTATAGCCATACCCTAACATTGTAACCTCCCCATGGGTATGTATCACTGATTTTAAACGAATAATCCTCTCCAATACCAACGTTTACAGGACTTGTTATATCTTCATCCGCGACAGTTTTATATTGCAGGGAAGATGTTTCTCCTCTGTCGGTACTTTTGTATTCAAACGATATTGGAATCGTATTAACTGTAACTGAAATTTTAAGATGCAAATGTTTTGTAATGTTAGGTATGGTATATTTTCCATCTGTTAGAATAAGCGGAGTATAACTTTCATCTCCGATATATTTAAACTCTACACTGTTTAACACAAAACTCTCATCCTCTACAACAGCAAAAACAAAAGTCGCATTCTTTGCAACATGATATGAAGTATTGGTTTGTATTTCGTTTTCGTCAACTTTGATTTTTACCGCTTTCCCTATAAATTCAAAATTCACATTCCTATATCCGCTGTCACTCCACACCGCATAAAAGTCTGTATCGCCCTCCGGTGTATATTTGCCATTTATAGGCTCTCCGCTACGGTCTTCTGTTTTAGACCAACCCTTAAATTCCTCATAAGAGCTTTGTATTCCACTAGGAAGAGTAATTTCATCCGTTTTCCAAACAGCTTCTGCTTCCATATTTTCATAGGGAGTTGTAACAGTTTGCAATACGCCGTTTTTATCCGCTATCACTTTTCCTTCGCAATAATATCCCGTAAAACGTTTTAAAGCACTTGTATATTTTTCATCGGTTATACTTTCAGGCGTTACACCCTCTACCTCTTCGGTTGTACTCTTTTTTAAATCGTAAGTGATTCTATAAGGAATATCGTTTTTGGGTGTAATACTTGTAATTACAGAACTTTGATCACAGGATTCGGATGAATACCAAACTGATCCTTTATAATAAATTATTTGATTCTCTTCTCCGTCTTTCAGCGTTACCTGATATACTTTTGGCTCAGGTTCTTCCTGCTTTGGAGAAGTAGGACATGAGCATAACAAAAACAACGATAACAAAATAACAAATAATGATAATTTTTTCACAATCACCTCTTTTTTATATTGTATTATACAAAACTAAGCTCATGCAAATAACTATTTTTTATGCAGCTTTTGATAAAGAAACCTTTTAATCTTTTGAGTGGGAGTTCTGAGGAAAGGCTCTTCCTGCAATTCAACCTTATCTATACGGCTTGTTTTCATCAAATCCTTATTAACCTTATCCTTTAAATACTTGATGTAGTTTAATGCCTCTGTTTTAACATCGCTGATATTCATTGTAAGGTTTTCTTTGAAGCTGTCTATGTTCAATCTGATCATCGCGACAAGTCCGCCGTCCTCCGGGACAACAAGCGTTTCTTCTACATATTCCTGATTGTTGAATTTTGCCTCTATGGCTTCGGGATAGATGTTTTCGCCTCCGGAACCGAGTATCATTGTTTTGCTTCTTCCCTTTATCTGAAGCCTACCTTTTTTATCAAAGCAACCAAGATCACCCGTTTTAAAATATCCGTCTTTGGTAAAAGCATCTTCTGTTAATGCAGGGTCCTTATAATAGCCCTTCATAACATTCGGTCCTTTTACTGCTATTTCTCCTATTCCTGTTTCGCTGTTCACGTCTAAAAGCACTACATCTTCATGCGGAACAATCTTTCCTATAATGCCTTTTTTCTGCTTTCCGGGTCCTGAGCCTGCAACCATAGGAGATGTTTCCGTAAGGCCGTAACCCTTTGCATAGGGAAATGCGGAATGAATGAGAAATTCCTCTACATCCTCATCAAGGGGTGCTCCTCCAATGCCATAGAACTTTATTTTTCCGCCCATTGTTGTTTTTAATTTTCGCCCGATAGCCCTATATATCATATTCCGTGTGAATGAGCATTTAAGATACGGTTGTATCCTTTTATTCCCCTTAATTTGCGGCAGGATGGATGAACGGTACATTTTTTCAATTAAAAGAGGAACTGTAAGTATTACGTGAGGACGCACCTTTTTAAACGCTTTGATCAAAGATGTTGCGGCAGGAGGCTTTACAAGATAATGTATTGAACAGCCCTTTATCAAAACAAGAATCTGCCCTATGGTAAACTCGTACACATGGCTCATGGGCAAAACCGACAACACACGATTCTTGGCCGACAGATGAACATAATCATCTGCACATTCATCGGCGTTCCAAAGTATATTTCTATGCGTAAGCATCACGCCCTTTGGTTTTCCCGTTGTACCTGATGTATAAATGATACTTGCAATATCATCTTCTGACGGGGCTGTTTTTTGTAACAGAGCATTGGTAAAAGTCTTTCTCTTTTTCTTTGTTTCCTCTTGAGAAATCACCTCTTTTGCAAATTTATGCAGCGTATCAACTCCGGAGGCGTCTTTAAAAAACGAGCTTTCCGTGCTTGAATTAAAGCTATCGGATGTTATATGAAACATATCGTTTATTCTAAAAAGGATAACATCCTTGGTTTTTATGTACTCTCTGCATTTATCAATATATTTTGCACTGACAATTACGCCCTTTGCATCGGAATGCAGCAATATTTCGTTTACATCAAAAGGAGAGAATTCGGGAAGAATGGGAACGGCTATACAGCCGATTGCAGTTATTCCTAAATATCCTATAAGCCAGTTGGGCATATTTTCCGACAATATAGCTATTTTGTCGCCCTTTTGCAATCCCTTGGATATAAGATATAAAGAAAAAGAGTCAACCTTATATTTCAAATCGGCATATGTAACCGCACTTGTAACATCATCATATATCTTTAGAGCTAATTGCTTTTTGTATTTATCATAACAGTCGTCAACAAAATTTCGCATTGTGTATGCAGATAAATTTTTTGGTTTTATTACCGAATCTGTATTCTTTTTTTTACCCATAGTTATCTATATATACTAATGTAATCAATTATTCAAACTATTATCAAACATGAGGCATATTAATAATGCAATATGTTAAATTATTGTCATAAATTATTCTTCAAATGTAATATATAGAATTATGAGCAGTTTGTATTTTGATAATGCATCAACAACTTTCCCGTCGGAAAACAGTATAAAAGTTTTTAACGCCACCCTTACACAGTTCCCCGCCAACCCTTCATCATCCCACAAGTTGGGAGAGGAAGCCTTTAAATGTCTTAATCAAGCCAGAGAGCAGGTTGCCTCCTTGCTTTGTACAGATGAACCCTCAAACATTGTTTTCACCTCATCTGCAACGGAATCAAACAATATAGTAATGCAAAGCCTTATAGCGTGCGAAAAAAGAGGACGTGTTATCATATCAGATGCCGAACATCCAAGCATTGTCGAAAACAAAACAATTTTGGAACGCTGCGGTTTTGAAGTTGTTACGCTTAAAACAGAATACGGCATTGTGAACAAAGACGAGCTTATGAAAAAACTTACCCCCGATACCGTTCTTGTTGCCATAATGTATGTGAACAATGTAACCGGAGCGATAAACGATATACCCACGCTTGCCTCTACCGTTTTAGAATACAAAAACAATATGAAAAAAAACATACTTTTTCACGCCGATGCTGTACAGGCTGCAGGCAAGATAAGTATTAATGCAGATACCCTAAAAAAATGCGGAGTTACATCCTTATCGTTTTCGGGACATAAATTTCATGCCCCACGAGGATGCGGCATATTGCTTTCGTCAAATGCTTTGACAAGATCCCTGTCAAAGGGAGGCGGACAGGAAAACGGTAGAAGAGCCGGAACCGAAAATTTAGCAGCAATTTGTTCAACAGCAGCATCGCTTAAAGAGGCAACAGAGGATATACAAACAACCGAAAAACACTATAGCGAACTCAAAGCAACCCTTATTGGAGAACTGAATAAAAAAATAGGAAGCAGCCTTAAAGTGTTGTCCTTAGAAAACAGCACGCCTGCAATAGTATCCCTGTCGCTCAAGGGACTTGCCGGAGAAATAACCGTACGTGCGGCAAGCGAAAAAGGCATTTACATAGGAACAACATCGGCTTGCTCGTCAAATGCCAAGAAAAGCGACAAAAAAGCGCTTGTAAACATGGGATATTCGGCACAGGAAGAGCGAGATGCAATACGTGTATCTTTTTGTAAAGACAATACGAAGGATGACGTTTTAACGCTTTGTAATACGCTAAGCGACATC
>JAQYLW010000018.1 GCA_028719825.1 Spirochaetales bacterium
GTGTTCCTGTCTTTTATTTTTGCAGGCGGAATGGGAACCATGACAGACAGGGTCTTTCGTCCCTTAGGCGTTGTTGATTTTATCAGCGTAAAGTTCTATGGATTTTTGGGCTTTGATTATTGGCCTACTTTTAATATAAGTGATTCACTTGTGGTAATAGGGGTTATAGGAATGCTTATCGCATTTACAATAAACAGTATTAAACAAAAAAAGGAGGGTAATAATGGATTACAAAAGATGTAATGATTGTATTGCAGTTCGCATTGACAGAGGTGAGGAGATACTTGAAAATCTAAAGACTGTCTGTCTTAAAGAAAATGTTAAATGCGCACATATACAGGGACTCGGTGCTGCCAGTGAGGTTATCCTTGGTGTGTTTAAGCCTGAAGAGAAGAAATACTATTCCAGTACCTTTGTAGGGGATTACGAAATAACTTCGATTGTAGGTAATATCAGCAGCAAGGATGGTGAATACTATTCGCATGTGCATATAACCATAGCAGATGAAAAGGGCTGTGCCTTTGGTGGACATCTTAATAAGGCTGTTATCGGCGGAACCTGTGAAATATTCATAACTGTTCTTCCTTGCTCAATAGGACGAAAGGTGGATCCGGCAACGGGCTTGAATGTGTTTGACTTTCAATAACACTCAAACACCTTAGCAAAAATAATTAATTAAAAAATATATCCCCTCCTAATAATATGATAAAATAGATGTATATACTTTTATTAGGAGGACTATATGGACGGTATTCAAGTTAATACATCTGCCCTAATCATAGTCGTTGTTTATCTTGTAGCGATGCTCGTTGTCGGGTACTTCGTTGGTAAACTCAAAATCAAAAACTCCAAAGATTATATGGTCGCAGGACGAAGAATGGGACTGTTTATGGTTGCATTCAGCCTTTCGGCTAACAATATCGGTGGAGGTTCCACGACAGGTCTTGCACAAAAGGCTTTCGGATCATGGGGATTGTCTGCAATATGGTATGTTTTAGCAGCATCAATAGCAATGATTCCGCTTGCATTCCTTGCACCAAAAATCCGCAAAACCATGGCTCTTACTATCCCTGAGGTTGTAGGAAGAAGATTTGGAAAGGTGTCAGCAGGATTTACGGCAGTATTGAACATCTTAGCGCTCTTCTGTTTAACTGCTTCTCAGATAGGTGCTGCAGGTATTGTAGTAAATTCACTCACAGGTATTCCTCAGAATGTATGTTTACTCATCGCAGGTATAGTTGTTATCGCATACACAACGCTTGGCGGAATGATTGCAGACCAGATTACCGACCTTGTCCAGTTTGTAATAATACTCATTGGGCTGTTTATCACCTTCTTATCAGTTATGAAAGGTGTTGGCGGATGGCAGGCAATGGCTAATAAACTTCCTCCTGTTCAGATGAGCTTCACAAAAATCGGTTGGGTTTCTATCATAGGATATATCTTCAATTACTTCTGTACCTTCCTTTCAGGACCTGAAATGGTATCACGCTTTGAAAGTGCAAAAGATGAGAAAACCGCAAAATACGCCTCTTTGCTTTCCGGCGTACTTATGGCTGCCATGGCATTCTTCCCAACAGCTCTTGGTCTTGCAGCTCTTGCATTTAAAGATAGCATTCCTAACATTGCAGCAAACGGAAGTAACTCACTTATGGCTGTAACAGGTGCTTATGCTCCTACATTCATCACAGGTCTTGTATCTGCAGCTATTATTTCGGCAACGATGAGCTCGGCAGACTCTAACCTGCTTTGTATGAGTACAATGATTATGAACGATCTGTTTATCCCGTATTCTGGAAAACAATTCACGGAAAAACAGATGGTGCTTGCAACTCGCTTATGCAATGTTATTTGTTGTTGTGTAGCAATGCTTGTGTCATTCCTCAAGATTTCGCTTGTAACCATGAACACCTTTGCATTCGCAATCAGATGTGCAGGTCCGTTTGCAGCATACGGTCTTGGTCTTATTATAAAGAACTGCTCAAAGAACTCCGGTATCATCTCTATCATAACGGGAACAATCGGTGTTGTTATTTGGCAAATTCTCGGTAAAGGAAACTTCTACTTTGGTATCCTTCCCGTAGTATTCGGTTGTGCTATAAGTGTTATAACATTCTTTATAGTCAACGCTATTGAAATAAATGTTATGCATAAACCATCAGCTCCAAGTCCTTATCTGTCAGATGATGAGGTTGCTGCATTAATTAAGCACGAAGAGGAAACACATAACGTTTAATACCCACACTATAGGTGTTTAAAAACAACAAAAAGGCAGTCCGTTAAAGGCTGCCTTTTTTACGTTCTCATTTGCATTATTTGCTGTTCTATTATAATCTTTAAGATAGCATGAGGTTTTCCCATATGAATAAGAAGACATTGCATAATATTGCATTATTTTGTGTGTTCATTATATGTTGTGTTCTTGCAACATCTTGCCCCACATCACCTATTATCAAAACTGTAGCTCTTAATTTTTCGTCAGATAGCGGGGTAGATAGTATAATTATTGATGGTCAAAAAAAGACTTTAAGCAATAGTGAATACACGTATTCCGCTCGTGAAGGCTCATCAGTAACGTTTGAGATAAAAACAAGGGATCAGTTTCGAATCAAATCAATAAGCGATCAGGTTCGTTATATGGGAGCAAGCGGGTATCAAATTACCCCTAAAAATGACACGGCTATAAGGATAGAAACCGTTAAAGCGGCAGCTAATGATTCATCATCTCTATTTGTTCGTGCCGATGAAGGTATAGAAACCGTCACTTTCATTCAAGCCTTAGGGGGCGCTTCTCCTCAAACACAGTATACCCAAACACAGGAAGCATCAAATAAAAGCATGTGTTTTGAAAAGTATAGCTCATCCGATAGCTTGTCAATTGTTATTCGCCCTAAGAACGGATACAAAATTGCCTCTGTAAAAGGCGCAAGTTTAGCAGATAGCGAACACAGTCTTTATTCTGTTACGGGAATTTCAAACGAAATAGTCATAACATCCTCACCTGATTCTTCCTATGTAAATGACTATCAAACGATAATTATAAATCCAAACGGTGGATTTACCCCAACCTCCGTTATTTTTTACAAGGACGGTAAGTATTACAGCAACAACAAAGACGGAAGTGAAGAAATTACAACCATAGATCTTCCTGTTTATAATCCTTATATTATTTCTTTTAATGTTTCGGAAAAAGATATTATTATAGTCAGCTCCGAAGGTGAAGAAAGCACTGTACCATCCGGTAGTGTTATTGATCCGTACAGTGTAAACAACTACTGTAACGGCATAATCCTACCCGATGATGGCAGTAGTTTTGTAACCGTAAGTGAGGATAAACAAAAAGCAGTGATTAATACAACCGTTGCTCCTTCTAAAAGAGTTCAGGAATATACGGCTGTTGTAGAAACAGAAAGTGTAACACTTCCTTCAATAAAACAGACTGCCGATCCTGAAACAAAA
>JAQYLW010000019.1 GCA_028719825.1 Spirochaetales bacterium
GGTATTGTTGGAATACAGTTTTATCTCGTATTTCTTTTCGGGAAGCTCTGTGGAATTAATACTTGTAATTGCTTCTCCCCAAGAGGCTGACGTAAACCAATGACTGCCGTCTTTAGCCTCGTACTTATAAAAGATCTTGTCCGTGCTACCGGGTTTTGTTGCTTCCTCCGATTTGAGTATCAAGGTCTTTCCACCTTCAACTTCAAGATCAAGATCTATTATCGCAGGGTTAGTTGTTATAGTTATATCAGCGCTTGAATTTTCGTTATACGGATAATTCACCCCGTTGTATATAAACCCTTTAAACTTGTGACCAGCGGGAATCAATCCTTGTGACAGATTCTTAAGCTCATTAACAGTCACTCTTTGAGAATCTTCTCCACCCCAATCAGCCGTCAGCGTGATGTCGCTTTTTATCCCCATGCCTTTATTGATACGACCATCGGAGCCTATGTACAATTCTGGGTTCTTTGTTCCCATTGTCATGTTCCTATAACCGCCAAACTGGAACGGTTTTGTTGTCTTTTTTGACTCAACCGTAGAATCTTTGCTGTTTATGCGGATAGTCCACTCTTTTTTGGGAGGAGTAATGCTTGCTATAGGAGTGACCATTTGCGGCGAGGTGTAATACAATCCGTTTGTGGCATTGTAATACAATTTTTCAGTTCCGCTGTACGTTGCGCCCGAAGAATCCAACTGTATTTGATAAACAACATCCTTCGGCTCATTGTTACATGAGAAGAAAGCAAATGCAACTAAGACTAAAAATACGACTTTTAATAAACGCACTCTCATTGTATATCACTCCCAAGCACTAAGGCTTTATTTTTTTTCGCATCAAGCCACAATTCTCCCAAATGGGCATAGTTATGGCATTAATAATTATATTATTAAATGCACGCGGAAAAGTAAATAATATATAAATACACACGAATACACACGAAAAAAATTGAATAGAAGCACAAAGAGATGTTAGGCTGATTGTATGCAATGAAAGATGAGCTGTTACCTCTCAAGAACAACGCCCATTGACGATATTAAAACAAAAACAGCAAAGTCCGACGATGTGAGGAACACAGGATCAGTGGCAAAAAACGGCAAGGACGTGACAAGAGACAAAAGAACGCAAACTGTATTAAACGCAATATACAACGAGAGGGCATATATATAACGCGCCCTAATTAAGTTGTCCTCCTCCGCATATTTTGCACTTAAGGAGAACAAGAGAACATCAAGGGCAAGCACACCCATAACGTATAAAGCAACGCCTACGGTTTTAAATCTATACAGCAGTGCAAATATCACCCATTGCTTTGATATAGAGCCGGCGTTGAAATAATGGGGCGAAAGGAATGTTTCTGTTTGTCTGAAGAAATTCATAAAACGCCCCGATTGGGAGATAGAGGTAAAATACACCTTAACAAACGACGGGGAAAGCATCAAAAGAGTTATAATGCACGAAACTGAAAAAAGCGTTAACAGCAGCACCTTTATGCCAAACGTGAAAGAAAAAGTAAAAAACAAACACGTCAAGACAAAAAAGCAAATTATGGCACCCGCATAGTCGTTGTTCATCAAAAGAAGCATTACGGAAAGCCCTTCTACAAACGAGGATAGAAAGATGTCCTCCAAAACGAGTTTTTTATCATCTGCAACCTGCGAAACGAGCAGCAATGACGAAAAGATTATAACAGGCGACAACGGCAGGGGTGAATATAATAATTCAGCCTCTGCGCCACGGGCAAAAAAAAGCGTACCGAAGGCAAAAACCACAGATAAACAATAGATGAAAACAGAAGCCGTAATCGATTTTAACACATTGACACGCCGAATAATGGAAAACGATATAAAAGATATAACAACTGTTATAATTCTTGAAATAAAGCGTGGATTTAGCAAAAGTTCTATAAATGATGAAGTTGTGTGCCACAAAAGAAGCGATGAGATGGAAAACAAAGAAAAGAACAACACAAGCACAAAAATAGCAAGTGTTATGTATTGTTTATTACGGCTGTTATTTTGAATCGCAAGCTCTTGTTCACCCATTGTAAAATTATACCTCCCTATCGCATTCACTTTCAACAATAGTCCATGGAATCGAGGATAAAATAGCCTCCAAAACTCCACCGGCAATCGCCTTTGCCTTATCGGAGCAGGTTGTAATATATTCCCTTACGTTTCGGGGATCTACATCGGCTATTTTCATCCCCTCTTTTACAAACAAGCCTGAGCGTATAAGCCCCCTTAGCGTTCCTGAAATAGGAGATTTTACCTCCACATCGTCAACAAGGGCAATCACGCTGTCTTTTTCCACACTCTCGCCTATGTTTGTAATTCCTTTTATGATTCCGCTTGTCGGAGAGTGAATAACCCTTTCGGATGCAAATCCACCAACAAGACCGGGAATGCCGGTGTTAGGCTCGGCAGAACCGTTTTTAATAACCCCTCCAAGATAATGACCGCGCATTGTTTCAATAACGGCATGACAATCAACAGATGCCGTAAATCCGGGTCCTACCCCTATTACAACCTTTGCATCGTTTATTGTTGTGCCGAGATTGCGCTTTGCCATAATGGCATCAACAAGCACAAGAGGTCGTATTCGGCGAACGCTCTGGGCGTTTTCATCCACCAAAAGAGGCACCACGCCGCGAATTGACGAGAGCGATATTGCATCCGAAAAATTATGAACCAAAACCGCCTTTATTCCCTCAACTTCTTTTTCCCCGTCATACACTGCTTCGGAGAGCGAAACCGTGCGCCTTATGGAGGTTGGACATTCACATTCAAGCGCTATTACACAAAACCCTGCCTTTTTAAGACGAACTATAATACCTGTTGCCAAATCGCCGGCTCCACGCACAACAACTATGGAATGAGGTGACCTGTGCAGTTTTCTTAAATTAAATGACAAATTCATACATTTATGATTATAACTTATTGATTATTTTTTATGAATATGTTATTTTTCTTAATCGTCGTTTATAACAAACCGACTGTATCCGTCGTGTTTATTAAAAAACGACTGTCGGGCTGCTAGCTCAGCAGGTAGAGCAACGCCCTTTTAAGGCGTGGGTCAATGGTTCGAATCCATTGCAGCTCAGACACGTCTCCATCGTCTAGTGGTTAGGACACCGGGTTTTCATCCCGGCAACACGGGTTCGACTCCCGTTGGAGATGAATAATCTAAGGCAGAATTTATGGAATTATCATTGCCGGCAGGCAACATTGAATGTGCAATTTCAGCTTTTAACGGCGGTGCAGACAGCGTCTATTTAGGTTTAAAAGAATTTTCAGCAAGAAAAAGTGCTGAAAATTTTTCATTTGATGATTTAAGGCGATTAAAAGAATACTCACAAATACACAACAAGAAGTTCTATATTGCGCTTAATACCATAGTTACAGATAGCGAGCTTAACGATGTTTATAAAATTCTTAAAAAATTGGAGTACATATCCCCTAACGGCATAATTGTTCAGGACTTAGGAATAGTAAATATCGTAAAAAAGCATTTTAGCTCCCTTGAACTTCACGCCTCTACTCAGACTGCAGCAAAAACCATTGATGATATAAGGGTATTAAAAGCGCTTGGATTCAAAAGAGCAGTTTTAGCACGTGAAATGAGCATTGATGAGATAAAAGCCATCCGCGATGAGGAAAAAGAGATGGAGCTTAAAGTGTTCATTCACGGAGCGATGTGTTACAGCCTGTCGGGAAGATGCTATGCGTGCGAGCGCATTACAAACAAACGGAGTGCAAACAGGGGGGACTGCATAGGGATATGCCGTTGGAAATGGGAGGATGAAAACGGGAAAAAGGCACATTTCTTTTCCCTATCCGACCTTGTAAGCGACAGGGAAACAATAAAGGCGCTTAAAAATGCAGGTATAGATGCCTTAAAGGTTGAAGGACGGCTTAAAAACGAATCCTACACCTACGAAACTGCACGCTATTACAGAAGCCTTATTGATAACGATAAGGAAAACGAGGCTCTTAAACACAGGGCAATGGCTGCTTTCTCGAGAAAATCCTCATCAGGCTTTTTTTACAAAGACGAAAAGGAGTTCAAAAGCAATTTAGAATGCAGCGAATATGTGGGCCACAGAGGATATAAGTGCGGAGAGTTTATAAACAAAAGGGATGTAAAGCTTTTGACAAACGTAGAAAAACACGATGGCCTTATGTTTATTGACCGAGGTGGAAACGAACACAAGTTCACCCTTAAGGACAACAGGACAATCCATCTGAAAAACGAAATTTTAAAAAACATAGCAGTGAATAACGAAAGCTGGGAAACAAATGCGCTGTACAAGATAAAGGAAGCCTCATCATCAATTAAAAAAACAAATAAAAACTCCATAGATCCCTATATGGAAAAAAGAACAATCCGCTTTGTTATAGAAAACAACCATATACAAGCAGATGATACAATAATTGAATTTAAGGTACAAAGGGCTGAGAAAAAGCAGAATATAAAACAGAATATCCTAAGCGTTTTTAAAACTAAGGAAGGCCTGATATGCGCTGATGATATAACGTTATATAACAAATGTCATATAACTGATATTAACGATATTTATATTCCATTGTCCATTCTTAAAAAGTTAAAGAATGAATACTATAAGGCTGAGAACAAAAAACTTTTGGACTCCTTTGAAGAGCCTTTTACCCCCACTCAACTACCCCCTAACAACAGCGAACAAAACTATGATATTTCCAAGTGCAAAACCATAAACTATCTTGGAGATCTTAAGGGATATATAGACAAAACAGAAACAAGGGACGCCATCATTTCACCGCTTATGAATTCGGCAAACTCCGAATGCGTAAGTTTATTAAAAGCGTTATGCTCCCCCTGTGGATGTATTGTTCAAGCCATAGGAGAAAAAAGCATACAAAAGGATATACCCGAGTGCATAGAGAAAACGGATAACTCATCCATGCCTATTTTTATATCATACGCTCCATTCCCAAAAGACGGTATTTATAAAACAGAAGTGCTTGGCAGAAAAATAAGGGTAAAAACAGAGCGAAAGGACGATATTACCTATACCTATCTTTTGGACGACTGAAAAAGCAGAATGAGCCTTTTCTCTTTATCTGTTGACTTTAAAATTTAATGCAATAAACTAATCACTTATGGGCAAGGGCAAACTTTCAGTTTATTCGTTTTTACCTCTTGGGGCGGCATTTGTTTGGGGAATGGGCTTTACGGCGCAGATCTTTGCATCCGGTAGCATACAGCCATTCTTTTATAACGCATTGCGTTTTGCACTGGGTGGAATTGCACTTTTACCCCTTGTTTTTCTTTTGGATAAAAACTTAAAGCCCACCTTTAAAATCACCGTTAAATACGGTATTGCGACAGGGATTATACTGTGCATGGGAGCATCCTTTCAACAAATAGGGCTTACGCTTACACAAAGCGCGGCAAAGGGAGGCTTCTTCACTGCTCTATACGCTGTTTTGGTTCCGTTCATAGAAGCGATAATCTTTAAAAAACGCCTTTCAAAAAAGATTTATATCGCATCGGTTCTTAGTTTTTTGGGCTTATTCTGTATTTTTATTTCTTCAGAGAGCGTAAAAAGCCTACTGCAGATCACATTCGGCGACATTCTTTTGTTGATCAATGCCCTCTGTTATGCTTTTCATATAATATTCATAGACAGAGTGATAAATAAGGTTTCTCCCGTATTATTTGCAGTTGTTCAATTTCTTACGGTATCTGTTTTATCAGGTGTGATATGCCTTCTTTTTGAAACGCCTAATGTTGAGGCAATCAGGAACAGCTGTATTCCGATTATGTACGGTGGATTGGTTTCAGTGGGATGCGGATATACCTTGCAGGTTTTTTCTCAAAAAAGCAGAACTCCCGTTCTCACTTCCCTTTTGTTTTCCGCAGAGAGCGTAGTTGCTTTGTTAGGAGGCGTTGTGATACTTAAAGAAAGGCTATCGCTCATGTCCGTTACGGGTTCTGTGCTGATTCTTATAAGCATCATCCTCATACAGCTTATTCAGGCAAAACAGACTTATAACAATTCATACGCCTGATTGTATTTATTGATTAAAAAACAAACTGTTTATATTATATCCACATGAGAACATTAAATAATTTGAAGATTGGCCATTCGGCCAATGTGGTGAAGATTCATGGTGAGGGTGTGTTGAAGCAAAGAATTATGGACATGGGGATAACACCCGGTGCAACTGTTTTTGTAAGAAAAACAGCTCCACTCGGTGATCCTATGGAGATAACTGTGCGCGGATACGAGCTTTCACTTCGCAAAAGAGATGCCGAAATTATTGAAATTTCCGAGGAGGACGTATGAAAATAGCTCTTATCGGAAATCAGAACAGCGGAAAAACAACCACGTTCAATGCGCTTACGGGCTCTAACCAATACGTTGGTAACTGGCCTGGCGTTACGGTTGAAAAAAAAGAAGGACGTATTAAAGGACATAACGATGTTATTCTTACGGACCTTCCCGGTATCTATTCTCTTTCTGCCTATTCACCGGAAGAGAAAGTCAGCAGACAATACATTTTTACCGAGAAACCGGATGGCATAATAAATCTTGTTGACGGTTCAAATCTTGAAAGAAATCTGTTTTTAACAACACAGCTATTAGAGCTTGGAATACCGATGGTTATTGCATTCAACTTTAACGACATTGTTGAAAAACACGGGGATCTTATTGATTTTGCAAAGCTGGAAAAAGCTTTACACGTTAAGGTTATTCAGGTTAGTGCATTAAAGAAGGTAGGAGTTGAAAAGGTTGCAGACACTATCATAGATGCAATTAAGAACGGAGAAAGACCTGAGCCATTACATCCGTTTTCGGGGACTGTTGAGCATGCCCTTGCACACATAGAAGAGGCTGTTTTACACTCGCTTGACAGAAGCAAACAAAGATGGTTTTCGGTTAAGCTTTTTGAGCGCGATGCGGAAACAATAGAGTCTTTGAATGTATCGCCTGAGACACTCTCGCATATAGAAGAGGACATAAAAGCCGCCGAAAACGAGGCAGGAGATGATTCAAAAAGCATTATTACCACAGAGAGGTTCAATTATATAAGTTCCCTTTTGAAGTCGGTATATATCAAAAGGAATGCGCCGAAGCTTACAACCTCGGACAAGATAGACAGGATAGTTACCAACAAATGGCTTGCTCTGCCTATTTTTGCAGCAGTTATATTTATCGTGTATTATATTTCGATAAGCACCATAGGAACCTTTCTTACCGATTTTGTGAACGACACGGTGTTCGGCGAATGGATTATTCCGAATGTATCGTCCTTTTTGGAAAACAGAGGCGTTACCGCATGGCTACAAAGCCTTATTACAGACGGAATAATAGCCGGTGTGGGAGCCGTACTCGGCTTTGTTCCGCAGATGATGACGCTGTTTTTGCTGTTATCAGTTTTGGAAGAATGCGGATATATGTCCAGAATAGCATTTATTCTTGACAGAATATTCCGACATTTTGGGCTTTCGGGCAAGTCTTTTATCCCTATGCTTATAGGAACCGGATGCGGGGTTCCGGGCATTATGGCAGCCCGCCCCATTGAAAACGAAAGCGACAGAAGAATGACAATAATGACTACAACCTTTATGCCATGTAGTGCAAAACTGCCGGTCATTTCGCTTATTGCAGGATCATTCTTTTCAGAATCGTCATTTGTTGCCCCATCCGCCTATTTCTTAGGCATTGCTTCCGTTATCATATCGGGCATAATGCTTAAAAAAACAAGTATGTTCAGAACAATGCCTTCTCCGTTTGTTCTTGAATTACCTAACTATCATCTTCCTTCCGCATATGCGATTATAAAAACAACATGGGACAGAACATGGTCGTTTATAAAGCGTGCAGGAAGCGTTATTCTTCTTTCTACAATTGCAGTATGGCTCTTGTCATCATTCGGAGTTGTAAACGGAAGCTTTAGAATGCTTACAGAAGCAGAGCGCGAAATGAGCATTCTTTCCTATATAGGCAGGGCAATATCATGGTTATTTATACCTCTTGGTTGGGGCGAATGGAGAATGGGCGTTGCTACCTTCCTTGGACTTATTGCAAAAGAGAACATTGTAAGCTCTTTGGGAGTACTTTACGGTTTTGCAGAAATTGCAGAGAACGGAGAGGAAATGTGGCGCACCCTTAAAACCGCATTTACGCCTATTCAGGGATATTCCTTCCTTGCTTTCAACCTTCTTTGTGCTCCGTGTGTTGCCGCAATAGGTGCAATTAAAAGGGAGATGAATTCTCCTAAATGGACACTCGGTGCAATAGGATATCAGTGTTTGTACGCATGGTGTATAGCCTGCATAATAAACAACATAGGAGCTCTTATAACAAGCGGAACCTTTACGGGCTGGACAATCATTTCATTTGCCATTATTGCGCTTATGATATTTATGCTTGTTCGTCCGTATAAAAAAATGGAGGAGAGAATATGATAACCACAATTGTTATACTACTCGTCCTTGTTGCAATAGTAGTAGCAGCCGTTTACAGTGTTATAAAACGAAAGAAAAACCACTCTTGCGGATGTTCTTGCGCCGGATGTTCATCATGTTGCTCTACAAAGAACAAAGACGCTGAGTAGTTTGTTTAACTTTTATACCTCCAAATTGAATGTGTTGATATATTTATGTTTATTTTTTTAAACCATGGTTGTATAATATCAAGCAATCAATTTGGAGGAAAAAGTGAAAAGGACATTAAAAATCGCAGCGATATTAGTGTTAATCGCATGCATTTTATTATCGGTATCCTGTTCTAAAAAAACAGAGAACAAAAGCCTAAAAATTGGGGTTGCAAAGTTGCTCTCTCACCCTGCATTAGACGCAGCGGAAAAGGGAATGGCGGATTATCTTAGCGAAAAAGGCATAGATGTAGTTTATGACTATCAGAATGCAAACGGAGATATTTCCACATCAGCATCAATTGCACAAAAGTTTAAGGATTCAAAAGTAGATATTGCTGTTGGAATCGCAACACCTACCGCACAGGCACTTGCAAACGTGTTCCCTCCCTCATCCGGAGTTCCCGTTGTGTTTGTTGCCGTAACCGATCCTGTTGATGCAGGACTTGTGGAATCGTGGGAAGGAAGCGACAAAACAAACGTATGCGGAGTTTCGGATAACACCCCTGTTTATGAACAGATCAAGCTGCTTAGCGAAATCACCGGAGCAAAGACCATAGGAAATGTTTATGCATCGGGAGAAGCAAACGGCGTTGTTCTTAAAAACATGGCAGAGGATGCATGTAAAAAATTAGGACTTAATTTTGTAAGCGCATCAATTGCAAACACAGCCGAAGTGAAACAGGCTACTCAGTCTATTATAAACAGAGTTGATGCCGTATATATAGCAACGGACAATGCAGTAATAAGCGCACTTCCTGCCGTTGATGAGGTTTGTACACTTGCAAATAAACCCTTATTTGCAGCAGATCCTTCAAACGTTGAAGGCTTGAACTGTGCTATAGCATGGGGATTCAACTATTACAGCATAGGTGTTGCAACGGGAAAGATGATAGAACAAATCATAAACGGAACACCTGCAGGAACCCTTGGTTCTCAAGTTTTAACTGATCCTAAGGAATTTGAGCTGTGGTTCAATTTAGATACAGCAAAAAAACTCGGATATACCATTCCTCAGAATTTGCTGGACAGTGCCGCATGCATTATAGAAAACGGCAAGACCATTAGGAAATAACATGATTGAAGGTATTATTGTAGAAGGATTGATATTTGCAATCATGGTTTTGGGGATTCTGATTTCATACAGAATCCTTGATTTTGCCGACCTCACCTGTGACGGCTCTGTTGCCACAGGTGCTGCGGTCTGCACAATGTGCATTGTTAACGGATATGGGATTTTTGTAGGGCTGATCCTTGCTTTTCTTGCGGGAGTAGCTGCAGGAGTTGTTACAGCCCTGATTCACGCAAAGCTCAAGATACCCGGTCTTCTTGCCGGTATTCTTACAATGACAATGCTGTACAGTATTAACCTTAGGATTTTAGGAAACAAGGCAAACGTGCCGCTTTTAAAAAAGGTAACGCTTTATACAAAAAGCGTGGATTGGTTTTTTGCTCTAAACCCCGGAGTTTCCAAACTGATTGTTTCGCTCTTTATGGTTGCGCTTGTAACAATTCTGATGGATTTATTTTTCCGTTCCGATATGGGTATTTCAATAGGAGCTCTTGGCGGCAACGAACAGGTTGTAATATCTTTAGGAATGAGCCCTACAAAATTAAAGATTATCGGCATAGGGCTTTCAAACGGACTTATAGCACTTTCCGGCGGACTTCTTGCGCAGTATCAGGGCTTTGCCGATGCAAACCTTGGTCAGGGCATGGTTGTTCAGGGGCTTGCGGCTATTATGATAGGAGAATTTTTATTCTCTTCAAACAAAATATCGCTTATTACGCTTAGGGCCATTCTTGGGGCTATCAAATACAAGGCACTCATGTTCTTTGTAAGAAAATACGGTTTCTTGGTTGGCATAACGCCAAACGACTTTAAGCTCCTTACAGGGCTTCTTGTGATACTGTCACTTATTATAGCAAAGGTCAGAAACAAAGCATCCGATTCTAATGCGCGAAAAACAGCCATGAAGGCATTTTCAAAAAACGGCGCTAAAGGAGAAAAAAATGCTTGATATCAAAGATTTAGTCAAAGTTTTTTATCCCGGCACCGTAAATGAAACACATGCCATAAACGGAATATCACTCCATATAAACAAGGGAGATGTTGTTAGTTTAATAGGAAGCAACGGATCGGGAAAGAGCACATTGTTCAACCTGATCAGCGGAACATTCCCCGTAACAAACGGCACCATAACGCTTGATAACGAGGATATAACTCATCAGAAAGAATACAGACGTGCCATGAATATAGGGCGTGTTTTTCAAGACCCTACAAAGGGAACGGCAGCAAATATGTCCATAGAGGACAATATGATACTGTCTGAAAGAAAGGGCATGCGCTATCCCGTATTCAGTCTTTCAAGACAAAAACGCGAGGAATTTGAAGAATTGCTTAGTAAAATCGGACTCAGCGGACGTCTTAAGGACAACGTAGGGCTGCTGTCCGGAGGACAGAGACAGGCACTCACCCTACTGATGACGGCAATGAGCAATCCTAAGCTTTTGCTTCTTGACGAACATACGGCAGCACTTGATCCAAAGGCTGCTGATATCATTATGAAGATGACAGAAGAGATTATCGATGCAAGGAAGGTAACCGCAATGATGGTTACTCATAATATGCAGTTTGCAATTGAATTTGGAAACAGGCTTATCATGATGGATGCCGGAAGAGTAATCCTTGACATTCAAGGGGATGAAAAAAAGAATATGACGGTTGAAAGACTCGTTGAACTCTTTAAGGAAAAAAGCAGCAAAACCTTCTCATCGGATGAGGCTCTTTTGACAAAATAATTTATATCGCCCGTAGGTTGTACGGGCGTTTTTTTTATCAATCAAATAAGCGAGTTTAAAAGATATTCAAGGTCCGAATACGAGATATAAACACCGTTAAATTCTATTGTATCATTTGACAAGTGCAGGGATTGGGGAATATTTACTATCTCCCCTACCTTACCGTTAATGCGATAGCGCGAAACAAGCCATGTTTTAATCACACGATACAGTTGCTCAGAATCAGAGGTAGAATAACAATCTATTTTTCCGTAAATATATATTCCCTGTTCCTTATTACTTAACGTAAGGCTGATTTGCTCTAACGGGAGGGAAAGTGAGAATACTGATGAGGTTAGAGATGATGGGATATTCCTCCCCAACAAGGCTCCGTCAGCTTGGGATATAAGCTTCATCTGTTCCTTGCTTCTGTATTCACTGCGCTCTGTTATCAGAGTGCGCTCTGCCATTTTAACATCAGCGTTTGAAAAAAGAAGAATGCCACTGTCAGGCTGAATAATTTGAAAGGAGTTGTATTGGATTCTGTTTTTTCCGCTTACAAAGCGTATGGAATCGGCAATAAATCTGCCTTCTATTCCCCCGTAAATGTGATTGTTTTCATCAATGGCTATTGTTAAATAATCCGCTCTTTTAAGCAATTCGGGCGGTATGGGAAGTGCAATGTTTTTGAACAAAGATGTTTTAAGGAAAACAGACAGCGTTCCGTTTTCGGGAATTGCAGCACCTAATACGGAATAGCCTTCGTTTTGATTATAATACGGCGATACTGTTGCACAGGATATAACCGAGAACAGTATCACCAAAACAAAAACTATGCCTTTTGTACCTTTATGCATACTTTTTCATCTTCAACATCCCTTACGCTTCCGTTGTTTTCGCCCACATGATATGAAGAAGCGAGAGTTTCTTTTTGAATATAAGCTATGTCGTCTTTATCCAACAACAGAACTCCGCTTGACGGCGAAAGAGTGAGGGAGATATAGTCACTAACATCAAGAGCTGATTTTTTACGCTCTTCCTGTATTTCACGAACAAGAGAACGAACATATCCCTCTTTTTTAAGTTCGGGGGTAATTACTATATCAAGCGCAACGGAAATTCCGCCCTCCGAAATCAATGAAACGCCCTCTTTTGCAGTGCTTGTAACTATAATGTCATCCTTTGTTATATCGTAGGAAATGTCATTTATTGTTATATTCACGCTGCTGCCGTTAAGAATGGTTGAAATTATACTGCTGTCCCATTTTTCAATTTGCATGGCAACGTTTTTCATAGAAGAGCCGTAAATCTTACCCAAGGTCTTGAAGTTTGCCTTTGCCGTGTATGTTACAAGTGAGTTTTCATTATCGGAATACTCTATGTCATGAACGTTCAGCTCTTCCTTTATAAGACTGTCCATTCGTTTGAGGGTATTAAGATCATCGGCGTTTCTTGTGAAGATATATGCTTTGTTCAAGGGCTGGCGGTTTTTTATTATACATAATGAGCGTACACGACGGCCAAGAATAACCGCCATTTCGCTTAATGCCATTTCTCGCTCTATCTTGTAGTTTCTTTCACTCTCGTTGTACTCCGGATACGATGTAAGATGAATGCTGTCGGGGGAATTGTCGCTTTTGAGATTTTGATAGATCTCCTCGGTTATGAACGGCACAAACGGACAGGCTAATTTTATAAACGTCATAAGAGTCCAATACAGAACCCTGTATGCATCCGTTTTATCCCTGTCATTCTCGCTTTTCCAAAATCTTCGTCTTGAACGGCGAATATACCAGTTGTTTAAACTGTCTATAAATTTCACAAGATACGATGCAGCCTCGTCAATATGATAGCTTTCAAGAGCATCCGTAACGTCTTTGATAAGCTTTTCTGTGATACTTACAAGCCAAATATCAAGTTCGTTTGTCAGATCCTGAGGAGTTTCCTTGTCACTTCTATCATCGCCCCACTTGTCAATATTTGCATAAAGGACAAAGAACGAATAAGCGTTGCGTATGGGAAGTAAGAAGGATTTTATTGTTTCGCTTACAAATTCCTCGGAGAACTTGAGATCCTCTGCCCTTACAACAGCACTGTTCATAAGAGCAAAGCGCAGTGCATCCGCTCCGAATTTTTCTATTACTTCCATAGGCGGAGTGAAATTTCGAAGGCTCTTTGACATCTTTTTGCCCTCTGCATTTAATACTATGCCGTTTGTTACGCAGTTCAAAAATGCGGGACGTGAGAATAGGCCGGCTGCAATAACGGCAAGCGAATAGAACCAACCCCTTGTTTGGTCCAATCCCTCACATATAAAATCGGCCGGGAAGTTCTTTTCAAAACGATCCTTGTTTTCAAACGGATAGTGAACCTGAGCATATGGCATACTTCCCGATTCAAACCAACAGTCAAGAACATCATCAACCCTTTTCATAAGCGTTCCGTCGGGAGCTTTCCATGTAAGGGAGTCAACATAATGCTTGTGTAAATCGGTGACCTTTTGTCCGCTTTTTTCCTCAAGCTCCTTGATAGAGCCTATAACCTCTATGTATTTTCCGCTTTCGGATTTCCATACGGGTATGGGATTTCCCCAAAATCTATTTCTTGAAATTGCCCATTCTCTGGCGCCTTCAAGCCATTTTCCAAAACGGCCGTGCTTGAGATGAGACGGAATCCATGTAACCTCTTCATTGCTTGCTAACAGAATATCGCGGATTTTCGGAACATCAACAAACCAACAGGTGAGAGCCCTGTAAATAATAGGACAGCCTGTGCGATAGCAGAAAGGATAGGCGTGAAGGATGGTTTCCCTTTTAACAAGCTTGCCCTCGCTTTTAAGACGGGCAATTATGTCTTTGTCGCAATCCTTTACAAATCGCCCCTTATAGTCAGCAACCTCATCGGTGAATGAACAGGTATCATCTATGGGGCATACTGTGGGAATTCCCGTACCCTTGAGAACCTTGTAGTCGTCCTCTCCGAAGCCGGGGGCAGTATGAACTATACCACAACCGTCACTGTCGGTTACGTGATCACCCGTTACAACTACAAACGCACCCTTGTTTTTCAAAGAAGCAAAATAATCAAATAATGGCTCGTAGGTTTTTCCCTTTAAATCATCCCCTGTTAAATGAGAGACGATTTCATACTCATCCTCTGTTTTAAAATACGCTCCTATGCGGCTTTGAGCAATGTAATAATAATCGCCGCTGCTTTTATCCCTGAGTTTTACATAGGGTATGTTTTTACCAACGCAAAGAGCAAGATTGGACGGCAGTGTCCAGGGTGTTGTAGTCCATGCAAGAAAATATGTTCTATCCTCTCCGTCAACCTTGAATCTGACCGTTATGGCAGGATCGTTTACGTCTTTATAACCACCGACATTGAGCTCAAAATTTGAAAGCGGAGCTCCAAGGGCTGGTGAATAAGGCAAGATGTTGTAGCCCTCGTATATCAGCCCTTTGTCGTAAAGGGTTTTAAAAACCCACCATATGGATTCCATATACTTGGTATCCATTGTTTTGTAATCCCTGTCAAAGTCAACCCAACGCCCCATGCGATTTATTTGTTCACGCCATTCTGATGTATAGCGCAATACAATTTTTCTACATTCCTCGTTGTAGTTTGCAATGCCGAATTCTTCTATTTCCTTATGGGATGAAATGCCGAGAAGCTTCTTCATTTCATTCTCTACGGGCAGTCCGTGGCAGTCCCATCCAAAACGCCTTTCAACCCTGTAGCCCTTCATGGTTTTATAGCGCGGAATAACGTCTTTAATGGTACCCGGCACAAAGTGTCCGTAATGGGGAAGCCCCGTTGCAAACGGAGGGCCGTCATAAAATACAAATTCCCTTTCAACGCTTCTTTCTTCCACAGAGCGACTGAAAATAGAATTATCGCTCCAAAACTTTAGTATTTCCTTTTCCGCTGACGAAAAACTTGAGCTGTTAGATACGGCTTTAAACATAAATCTTTACCTTAGTAACCCTTTGTTTTAAATTAACATCTGTTATTATAGCAAAAAGAAAAACTATTATGAACACTCAAGGCGACTATAATGCGCACGAGGCTTCTTCTTCAAGTTTTTTAACAAGGGCAAGAGTACAATCAAGCTGTTTGCCGCCTGTGCTTTTTAAATATTTTTCCTGACAGCGTATGGAGTATAAAATACGCTTTTTATCGCTTTGCATATCATAGATTTTCTGTCTTTCACTGTCGGTAATAAAGGGACGAGTGGGCTCTATTATGTCAGCAACGAAAAGCGCATATGAAACGCTGTTCATATCAGGATGCGGCACGGTGTGTCGCCTTATGGCATTCACGAACTCATTCGGTAAGGACGGAATCATGGTGCGAGCGATAAATGCACCAACCGGCGCGTGCAGAAGCACGGTGAGTTCCCTTTCGCCTTTTTCCAAAACTAAGTGTTCTTTATCTATGATTGATAATAGCTGCTCACGCGTGTAATGATGAGCAATATCGTGTAGCAATGCTAAAACTCTGGCGTTAGCTTTGCCAATGGACGGGTGTAGTCTGTATAGTACTTCACCGCACGAAAGACAGTGCAACATACGGCGTGGTAAAAGCGTATTGTAGCACAAATCCTCCGTGCGTTTTAAATCTTCTTCACTTACCTCGTACATCAGCGTGTAGCCGTTCTAAGGGCAAGTTTCATCATGGTTGTAAATGATTTCTGTCTTTCTTCGGCAGTGGTTTCTGTGTGTTTCACAAGGCTGTCGGAGACGGTTAGAATACAGGCGGCATTCTTATTTAATATGCGTGCATTCGTAAACAGAGCAAAGCTTTCCATTTCTACAACATCGGGCTTTACCTCTTTGAGCATTTTTTCTCGCTCCTCCTTAGCCTTGCCTTCAAGGTTGTAATAAAACACATCTGAGGAATGAACAATGGCAGGATGAACCTTAATTCCAAGCTCCTCGGCGCTCTGTTTTATTTTTGCATTAAGGCTTTCACTCGGATACATATATGAATCTGTTATACCGGCGGCACAGCGAGCAAAGGTACTCTCGGAAAATGCTTTTTCTGCAACACATACATCGAACAGTTCAAGGTTCGGATTGAAGGTACCGGCTGTTCCTATGCGGATAATATTGTCTACATCAAAGAACTTGAAAAGCTCGTAGGAATAAATACCTATTGACGGCATACCCATTCCTGAACCCATGACCGAAACAAGCTTTCCATCATAATATCCCGTAAATCCAAGCATTCCTCGAACGTGATTAAAACACTTAGCATCCTTTAAGAACGTGTTTGCAATAAATTCTGCACGCAGCGGATCACCCGGCATAAGTACTGTTTTTGCGATATCGCCTTTATTCGCGCTGTTGTGTGGTGTTGGCATTTATTTGTCCTCCTTCCCTTTTTTTATTACAATTCGCGGTTTTGCAGATGTTTTATTCTCTCTTTCTTTGATTTGAAGCTTCATAACATCAACTGCCTTCTGCAATTCTCGCAGAAAAGAATCAAAATCCTCTTCATAAACTAATACGCTTTGTCGTAAATATCTGCCCTCAGTATCCGATGGTTTACTCTCGTTAATGCTAAGGGAATATTGGTTTCTTATGTTTTCGTGAACGTTGAAAAAGTACGTTCTTTCCCTTGCATTATGGCGTGTTGAATAAATCTCACCTCTTTGACCCATCTGTCATCTCCATCTCTTGTAATAATATTTGATATTATAGCACACTAACCGTCTTAATAAAACGTCTAATTAATCTGCGTGTTCCAGATAGAAGAAAAATCTATGGAAAACCCTTTAAGCATGGATAGGACAAACGATGATGAAACGGGGTGTATATCCTGCGGCACTAACTGACCGTCTGTTATAAACAACAGTGAAAGCGAGTTTTCATCCGATATGGAAAGCACGTTGCCTATTGTTTCGGTTTCGTCTATTTTGGTGATTATAAGGCTTTGCGGTGAGAATAATGAGAACTGCTCTAATGCCGATGAAATATCGCTTGTTTTCATAGACGGAGATACAACGAGATAACACTTTGTACTGTCCTTGGGAGGCACCGACAGCATCGTTTTTAATCTGACTGCAAGATTGGTGTCTTTTGGTGACTTTCCAAACGTATCAACAAGAATCAAGTCCTTGTCCGAATACGACTCCAAAACAGTGTAGAATTCCTTTTCATCACTTGCCTTTTCGCACGAAATGCCAAGGGCCCTCGCAAATGCCTTGGATTGCTCATATGCTCCTACACGGAAGGTATCTAAGGTGATGACCCCAACGTTTTTGTTCATCACCTTGTTTTCGTTGTAACCGAATAAGGCTGCTATCTTTGCAAGCGTTGTTGTTTTCCCAACTCCCGTAGGTCCCAAAAGAACAAATATGCGCGGCGGATGTACCTGTGTATCCATGTCCACCTTGATAGTGGATATTATATAGTCAACAAGCATTAATTCAACATCGTTCTTTGTGCATTTAACCTCGCTGCTCTCGTATTTAATATCCAGCTTGCGCCTGATTGAAGAAATGGCCTTTTGAATATACTGCTTTGAAAAGTCGTTGATGATAAGTATGTCCCTTGCATACTCTATAAACTCATCTTCCTTGAATTTTGACCTGTCAACACTGGTTTGCAAGCGAATGGAAGCCTGCACCTTGTCATCGCTGAGAATGGTGGTTTTGCGCTTGTTTTCGGTAATGTAAAAGTTTATTTCAACTTCTTTTCGGGCACGTCCCGTAGTTCTGCGTGAATAAATATGAATATCCTTGCCATACTGCTTGTATGCCTTAGCAAGTGCCTCTTCAAATGATTTTCCCGTAACAGATAAATACTGCAAAACGCACCCCTCCGCAATTAAAGAATATAATTTGAAAGATCTTGGTTCTCTATAGTCTTTTTCAGCCGTTCATCAACATACGGCCCTGTTATTCTTATAGTCTGACCCTTCAATTCATCTGCGCTGAATGAAACTTCTTCAAGGAGATTTTCCATTATTGTGTGTAAGCGCCTTGCGCCTATGTTCTCATTTGTGGAATTGACCTTGTATGCAAGTTCACTTATTCTCCTTACCCCGTCATCGTCAAATTCAATATTAACCCCTTCGGTTGCAAGAAGTGCCTTGTACTGTTTGAGCAGCGCATTCTCAGGCTCCTTAAGTATCCTGTAAAAATCCTCGCTTGTAAGGTCGTCAAGCTCCACTCTAAGAGGGAAACGGCCCTGAAGTTCAGGGATCAAATCGGATGGTTTGGACACATGGAAGGCACCGGCTGCGATAAACAATATGTGGGTTGTGTCTATCACTCCACAGCGAGTATTCACCTTTGTTCCCTCTACTATGGGAAGGATGTCCCTTTGAACACCCTCACGTGATACATCCTGAGATGTATTGTTTTCTTTGCCGGCTATCTTGTCTATTTCGTCTATAAAAATAATTCCGGACTGCTCTACCCTTTCTGCGGCAATATCGCGCGCTTTTTCGGGATCTATAATCTTTTCGCTTTCGGATTCTATGAGTATATCGTAGGCACGCTTTACACTCAGCTTTCTGACCTTGGATTTCCCACGGCCGAAAATAGGAGCGGCGGAGGATGAAAGAACGGATGAAATGTTGGCAAACGCCTCCTGAATGTCATCCATATTGCCGCCGCCAAGAATTCCTATTTCCATATTGGCATTTTGCGAGGTAAAAAGAGAGGCATCAAGTTCTATCTCCTCATCGTCAAAATCACCATTACGCAGGCTTTGGCGCATTTCTTCCCTTTCGTGTGCATCTTCTGAACCCTGATAATGGCGCTTTTTCATAAGGGCGTCAAGGATTATGTCCTCAACTCTTTTTTCAATAACGTCCTCATTCTGCTGTTTAAGCTCTGCTTTTACGCTTTGAAGAGCCGTGGATGCCAAATCTCTAACCATGGATTCAACATCTCGCCCCACATATCCAACCTCGGTGTATTTTGTAGCCTCAACCTTTATAAAAGGAGCATTGAAAAGACGTGCAATTCGACGCGCTATTTCTGTTTTTCCAACCCCCGTTGATCCTATCATGATGATGTTTTTAGGAGAAACCTCATCCCTCATCTCAGGGCTTAACATCTTTCGTCTTTTGCGATTCCTTAATGCAACAGCTATTGTGCGTTTGGCATTGCTCTGCCCTATAATGTATTTGTCCAATTTTGCAACTATTTCCTTAGGCGTAAGATCGTCAAGAGGAACTCTTTGAGCTTTATTCATCCATCTCCTCCACTATTATATTATCGTTTGTATATACGCAAAGCTTTGAAGCAATACGCAATGCCCTTTCTGCAATTGATGAGGCGCTTAGTTTTAAATTGAACTCATCTGAAAGCGCATTCATGGCACGGGCTGCAGAAAGCGCATAGTTTCCGCCGCTGCCTATGGCCATAACATTATCCTCAGGCTCTATAACATCCCCTGCTCCGGATATCAAAAATATTTTTTTGCCGTCAGTTACAAGCATCATTGCCTCAAGATGACGTAATGCCTTGTCCGAACGCCACAGTTTCGCAGTGTCCACGGACGCCCTTGTTATATCCCAATTTGATTTTTTTAACTGAGCTTCAAAAACTTCCATTAGAGTAAATGCATCGGCTGTAGATCCCGCAAAGCCCACAATAGCCTTGCCATCCGCAATTCGACGCACCTTTCTAACATTTCCTTTCATCACGGTAGAATCCCCTGATGTTGCCTGCCCGTCCCCGGCAAGCGCCACCTTTCCATCTTTCTGTACCGCGATAATTGTTGTTGATCTGAATGGTTTCATAGTGGTTTTTATAATATATAAACATTCTCCCCTTGTCAAAATCTTAATCCTTGAATCATTGGGTCTTTTCCGCTCCTTCGCACACAAAATTCCTTAGGCAGTACACAAAGTACAGCCTTGCGGATATTTTGGTGCTCGGGGAGCGGAAAATCCTCCAAGCATTCTGCGGATTATTTTTTTTATGGAAGGAGTTTGGTGTGTTTAGGGATCGTCAATACCTCAAGCCAATCCGAAGGAGTTTTTATTTTTTTTTGAAAAGTTGAGCCAAGAAAGCACGTGAAGGCTGTACTTGGTGTACTGCCGAACGCTTTATTGGTGACTTTGCGAAAGACGCCAAAGATCCGAGGATTACACAAAGTACAATCTTCGCTTGCTTGCAGGCTTCAAGTTCGCAACTCTCGCTCGAATCTCCGTCGGATTTTGTTTAAAGTGGTTGATAGAATGCAAATATCGCCGAAATTACCTCAAGCCAATCCGAGAGAGATGCAAGTTTGAGATACCCCATACAAAACTATTTGACGAATAGAGGTAGCAGAAACGCGAAGCAGTGGGGGTAAAGCAAAGAGAAGCATACTTTGTGTATGTGACTCTGCTTTATCCCCCTGCGACGAAGTTAATCTGCCTATTGTTCATCAAAGCAAAAGAAACCAAGCATTCTGCGGATTACAAATTAAGGTGTACTTAGTTCATTCCTTAGAAAAAAAACCATATAAGATTCGAATTAAAGGGATTTGCCAGATTGCAAAAGACGCCAAAAATTCCTTAGAAAAAAATCCGTATATTACATAATTTAGGGTTATACAAATAAAAAAAACAATCCTTGTATCTGCGAGTTTAAGGTCTAAGGTATTGCCGTCCATGAACACACCCCACCTTAAAGAAATCCGTATAGGATTCGGATTGGGGTTTTTATAAAACCTATTTCTATTTCAACCATAAAACTATTTGCCTATTGTTCGTCAAAGCAAATCCGAAGGAGATTCGGATGAGATTTTCGAGGATGAAGCACGCCATATCCGAAAAGTTGTACTT
Organism: Spirochaetales bacterium; assembly: GCA_028719825.1. Classification (GTDB taxonomy): domain Bacteria; phylum Spirochaetota; class Spirochaetia; order Sphaerochaetales; family Sphaerochaetaceae; genus UBA9848. The sequence goes on from JAQYLW010000019.1 coordinate 21,217, forward strand.
TGTGTACTACTTGAGGAATGGAGTGCTGTCCTCGGAAATATCGCCAAAGATCCGAGGATTACAATCCGCAGAATGCTTGGAGGATTTTCCGCTCTCTGAGCACCAAAATATCCGCAAGGCTGTACTTTGTGTACTGCCTAAGGAATTTTGTGTGCGAAGGAGTGAAAAAGACCCAATGATTCAAGGATTCAAGGATTTCATTTTTAAGGTGGATAGAGTATAGTTTATAAACATGACAACGAAAAAAACCTTTGTAC
>JAQYLW010000020.1 GCA_028719825.1 Spirochaetales bacterium
GCTGCTGCGTTCGGATGCGCGCGCTGCCGGCGGCGATGTTGAAGTCATAAGCCGCAAAAACGGCGGAACATTTGTCAAGGCTTGGTTTGTATACAGTCATATAAACCGCCGTCCGCTCGGAGATATTGCGGCTGTGACGGCATGTCTTGCCGTTGCGAATCCGAAAACCGAATTTTTATACAGGCATAAATATAACAATAAATCATTTTCGGCTGCCGCTTTGTGCAGCTGTGGATTTACTGAATTAAGAGAATATATCGGCGCTAAGCTTTCCGAAATATATGGAGGTGTGGAAAAATTGAAAAATATTGCAGAGCTTGACGCAATAAAAGAAAACGTTTTCAGAGGGATAAGCCTCAGAAGAGAAGACGAAAACAGAATAAGGATAGTTGTCGGGATGGCGACCTGCGGAATCGCGGCGGGTGCGCGCCTTGTTATGACGGCTTTTCTTGAAGCGCTTGATAAAAATAAAACTGACGGCATAATCAAATTACAAAAGGGAAAAATAGAATAATAAAACAAACCCACATCAGGAAAACAAAGCGATCCTTCAGCATTGGGTTTTATGCAGGGTTTTCCTCCACCACGTGATAAATTGCTTAGCACAAAAAACAATGAATTTTTCAATTTCCCTGCCCTTCGCTACAGCGTAAATCACATGAATGAGTTTTATCCCACAAGCATTACAGCAACAGACAGCACTAATCATTACAAGGTTGAAACCAAAATTGACAAAAATATAGAAAATGTCATGTTTACTCCTTGGGGAGAACAGAAACAGATATCGTTCAAAGATGCGCTTGATATAAATTATACTGACGGCATAATCATTTTACATAAGGGAAAAATAGTATATGAAAACTATCCCTCATCAGGAACACAAAGGGATACTCGCCATGCGGCAATGTCTTTGAGCAAATCTTTTACTGGCACCCTGGCTGCCATTCTTGCGGATGAAGGTGTAATAGATCCGAATAAACCTGTAACCTATTACCTTCCAGAACTAAAGAACAGCGGCTATGAGGGAGCAAGCGTAAGAAATGTTATGGACATGACAACGGCTATTAAGTATAGTGAGGACTACAACAATCCCGATGCAGAGATATGGGGCTTTACACTTTCCGGCCAAACCGTAAAACCTGATGGATACAAAGGACCAAGAAACTATTATGAATACCTTAGCTCCACCGTTAAAGAAAAAGACAAAGAGCACGGGAGTGAGTTTGGCTATAAAACCATAAATACGGAAGTTTTAGGATGGATAATAACACGTTGTACGGGGAAAAAGCTCAATGAGCTTCTAAGCGAAAAAATATGGAAAAAGATGGGCGCAATGTATGACGGATACTACATGATTTCTGCAGACGGAATACCATTTGCGGGAGGAGGCTATAATTTAAGCTTGATTGATGCCGCATATTTTGGAGAAACAATGAGATGTAAAGGTAAGCTTGGCGGCAAGAGAATAATAAGCGAAAGGGTTATAGAGGACATAATGGAAAACGGAGGAAGCAAGGAGAATATAGAGCAATTTGAAAAAAGCGGAGAATATCCATTGTTAAAAGGTTGGGGATACAGAGATATGTGGTGGTGTACTAACAACTCACATGGGGCATTTATGGCACGTGGAGTTCACGGACAGGCCATCTATGTAGACCCTAAGGCCGAAATGGTTATAGCAAGGTTCGCATCCTCTCCTCTTGCCTCGAACAAATACATTGATCCGCATTCAATACCGCTTTATGAGGCTGTCGCTGAATATCTTATGAATAAGTAATAAGAAGTTTAAAATAATAAAAGCCCGTATACACGGGCTTTTATTATTGGAATAAATCTACAAATTAATTATAGAACTCTAAAAGCATCACGTCCTGCATATTTTGCATTAGAACCAAGCTCATCCTCTATTCTCATAAGCTGGTTGTATTTACATACACGGTCTGTTCTGCTCATAGAACCTGTTTTAATCTGTCCTGTTTCAAGTCCTACTACAAGATCGGCAATGAAGGTATCCTCAGTTTCTCCCGAACGATGTGATACAACGGCTGTATATCCATTTCTCTTTGCCATATCGATTGCTTCAAATGTTTCTGTAATAGTTCCGATTTGGTTTACTTTAATAAGAATTGAATTTGCTACTTTTTTGGAGATACCCATACTTAAACGTTCTGTATTTGTTACAAACAAATCATCTCCGACAAGCTGAACCTTATCCCCTATGCGATCGGTAAGCATCTTCCAACCTTCCCAGTCGTCCTCTGCCATTCCGTCCTCAATTGAAATAATAGGATATTTCTCAACCCATGATGCCCAAAGTTCAACCATTTCTGCAGATGTTTTCTGCTCACCTGTTGTCCATTTAAGCGTATATTTCTTTGTTTTCTCGTCGTAAAGTTCAGAAGCAGCCGGATCAAGAGCAATCATAAAGTCGCCTTTTCTGCCTGCCTTATACCCTGCCTTTTTAATAGCTTCCATAATTACTTCAAGAGCCTCTTCGTTGCTTTGAAGATCGGGAGCAAATCCGCCTTCATCACCAACTGCCGTGTTGTATCCCTTACTCTTAAGAACAGCCTTGAGAGCATGGAAAACTTCAGCAGTCATTCTAACAGCCTCACGGATACTCTTTGCTCCTATTGGCATAACCATGAATTCCTGAAAATCAACCTTGTTGTCGCTGTGTGCACCACCATTCAAAATGTTTGCCATAGGTACGGGCAATACGTGGTGATGATAGCTTCCAAGGTACATATACAAAGGAACACCTAGAAAATCAGCGGCTGCTCTTGCAACGGCCATTGAAGTTCCGAGTATTGCGTTTGCCCCGAGTTTTGACTTGTTGGGGGTTCCGTCAAGTTCTATCATAAGACGGTCAATAGCAACCTGATCTAAGGCATCAAGGCCTTCAAGAGCAGGAGCGATTATTTTGTTGACGTTTTCTACTGCTTTTAACGTTCCTTTACCTAAAAATCTCTTTTTATCGCCATCGCGAAGTTCGCATGCTTCATGAACTCCGGTTGATGCTCCGGATGGAACTGCGGCACGGCCGAATGAACCGTCTTCAAGATAAACATCCACTTCTACGGTAGGATTTCCACGAGAATCAAGTATCTCACGCGCCTCGATAAAATCAATTGTACTCACAATAAAACCTCCTTTTATTTAATTGCGATAACTTCTATTTCTACAAGTGCTCCCTTAGGAAGAGAAGCCACCTCAAAACACGAACGAGCAGGAAGGATTTTTGATCCTTCAAATGCCTTTGCATACACTTTATTAACTTCTGCAAAATCTGCGATGTTCTTTAAGAAAACGGTTGTTTTCACAACGTTGTTTATTGACGAACCTACATCCGATAAAAGAGCGGCAATGTTAGAAAGGCTTTGCTCTGCCTGCTCTGCAGCACTTGTTCCTACAAGCGCGCCTGTTGATGGATCTACCGGAAGCATTCCGCTGAGATAAATTGTTTCGCCACAGCTGGAAGTGCATTTAACACCCTGACTGTAAGGACCTATTGCACCGGGGGCGCATTTTGAATCTATTTTAGTTAATTCCATTTTGTTCCTCTTTTTAAAAATTATAGTATAATGCCATTATTTGTTCAAATAATCCAATGCCTTTTCTATCCTGTTAACAATTGTTTCCCGTGGCAGTAAACGAAGTATATCCCCAAGCGGAGGAGATATGGGGGATCCCGTTATCGCAACTCTGAGCGGCATAAAAACATTATTAAACTTTATGGCATTCTCCTTAGCGTATTCGCTGAGGGAGTTTTCTATATCCTCATTCCCTTTTGCAACCTCTTTTGCAACCCTAAGCATATTAACGGCTTCTTCAATAGGTTGCTTTTTGGCAAGAAATGATTCTTTTTCCGAATATTGGGGTTCGCTAAAGAAAAACGAAAGCATTTTAGGAGCATCGGAGAGCACTTTTATCCTTTCTTTAATAAGAGGAATATAGCTGTTAATCTCCTCTCTCGTAATCTGTATCCCTGCTTTTTTCATATAGGGCAATATTAAAGAAGCAAGCTCCTCGGATGATTTCATCCTGATATACTGCCCATTGAACCAATCGAGTTTCTTATAGTCGAAAACTGCCGGAGAGGTGTGAATTTTTTTAATGTCAAAGCATTTTTCAAGCATTTCCATTGAAAAGAATTCTGTTTTATCATCATAACTCCAACCAACAAGAGTTACATAATTGATAAGAGCCTCTTTGAGATACCCCTGTTCTTTGAACTCCCTAAGGCTTGTGCTTCCATGGCGTTTTGAAAGCTTGAGTCCATCACTTCCCATAACCATAGGAAGATGACAGTACATAGGAGGAGTCCATCCGAAAGCGTCGTAAATCAGAATATGCAATGGAGTGCTTGCTATCCACTCCTGAGCACGCATTATATGCGTAATCTGCATATCGTGATCATCTACCACATTTGCAAGATGATACGTAGGATATCCGTCGCTTTTTAAAAGTATGGGATCGGGAGGAACATCTCTGTTTTTACGCTTTATTCGCCCTAAGATCAAATCATCAAAGGAGCTCTCCCCCGTTTCGGGAACACGCAAGCGAATAACGTATTTTTCACCTTTTTTTATTCGCTCTAATGCCTCGGCTTCGGAAAGAGAAGCACAGTGTCTGTCATAACCCTGAATGTCCTTTTTTTGAGCTTTTTGCTCTGCTATAACCTGTTCAAGGCGTTCGGGAGAACAAAAGCAATAATAGGCCTTGCCCATTTTTACAAGGTTATGCGCAGCCTGTTGATACATGGGAAGGCGTTCACTTTGAATATATGGAGCAAACGGACCGCCTACTGTTGGACCCTCGTCACTTTTTATACCAAGCCACTCAAGAGTATCATACAAATCCTTAAGATACTCATCCGAATAGCGTTCTCTGTCTGTATCCTCAACGCGGACAATGAACTTGCCGCCCTGTGATTTTGCAAAAAAATAATTATAGAGGGCGGTTCTAACGCCCCCTATGTGTTGAAACCCCGTAGGTGACGGGGCATATCTTACTCTGACCATTAACCTGTTACTGTTTTTTGATTCTTAACTATGTCTGCCTCACCACAGTAGTCGTTGATACTGTTAATGAGTTTTGTATAATTGATTGCCTCTATTCCGTTCTTTAAACGATAGGATGAATTTAAAGCAAGGGCATTTGCCGCAGCTATTGCCTTTTTGGGGAATAGCATAAGGTGGAAGCTTGCACCATCACCCTTAAGGTATTCTACCGAATGTTTAAATGAAGGCACGTATTTTGTAATTATTGCATTAAGTGCATTTGCATCTTCTTCGCCCGTAAGCTGTGTAAAATGCAATGCCCAATACAACATTATGGAATGCGCCGTGTAAGCAAGACCAATCTTCCTTGGAGCATAGGTGTTTTCCAACTCAACAACCGTTTGCGGAAGTGCGTCTGCAAATTCAGAGAATGAAAACACTGCCCATGCCATCTTGTATTTACCGCTTGACTTCAATCTGGCAGTTTTAGAAACAAGTTCCTTTAATGATTTTGACGGAGAATGAACAACAGTGAGGTTTTCATATCTGCAATCCTTTCTCATCTGAGCAAAAAACGTTGCCGTAAGTTCGGATGACGTTACTATGAGTATAGGGTTTTTAATATCTATCTTAATTCTTTTTCTCATACAATTCCTCCTTATTTTTCAAAACGGAAATCGCTGACGAGCGGCAACGCTCCGAATGCACCGTTAAGATAATCCATTTGAACATTTTGTTTTGCCGATGAGCCTTTGAAATCAGACAGCGAATAATAGTGCGTGCTGTTGTCCGATTGTTTTTCAGCGAAGTATATGCCATCTCTCCTTAACAGGTTGTTTTTCAACAAGGACGGATTGCAGTCTACAATTATCAACTGGCTGTTTTTAACATTGTCGGCGTCTTCAAACAGCTTTGCGGCATGAGCAACGACATTCGGATGCAACATCATTCCAAAGTCGTCAAATATCATTATTTTTTCTGTTGTAAACGCTTCAAAATAGCTGGCAGCTATGGTTGATAAACGTCTTAACGAAAGGCTTTCACCCGAGAAGAACGCACCGTATTTTTGAGAAACGTTTGTATGAACAAATATGGGGTGTCCGCCCTGAACGGCAACGGCTTTTACGTCGGTGATATCACATGCCCAAAGGAAATCAACGATTTTCTTACCCCAGTCGGGATGTTGTGTAAGCATCTCGGCAAGGAAATTCTCCGAACCTGTTGCAAAACCTACGGGTTTTACATCAAGAACGTTTTTAAACCACGAATAAACAGCCTTTGGAACATCGCCCTCTGCATTTTCTGATCTTAAAGCAGCCTGAGCAAGGAATGAGCGATTCTGAGCTAACTTATGCGTTGCTTTTCGCTTTTGTCCAACATAGGATGCACCAAAACTGACCTTTGTTTTTTCAGTTTCGGGTATGTATGTTCTTACAAACATCTTACGTTTGATGCCGTCGACTTTCTGATACAGCGATTCGAGATATATTTTGTGCATATCGGCGACCATTGTGTAATATGTAGGCTTTCCGTTTTCGATGAACGAAACCGATATCTCGGAAGGCTGTCCCTTTGTTTCACCATATGCATAGGAATTACCAATCAATGATTTTAACGGATTTTCTTCTTCCTCAGAAGCCATAACAATTGACTTCAACGCTTCAAGTGCTCTTACAATCGTACTTTTACCGGCTCCGTTAGGTCCGACTATCGCAATTGTTTTGATGAGTTTTAACTTCTCGTCAATTTCTGCAACTCGAGATGAATCAAGTCGAGAATCCTTTATTGCCTCAAATGTTAATGTCTGTCTGTCTTTAACAGATCTGAAATTTTTGACGCTAATATCAATTAACATATACTGCAACCTCCATATAGGTATAGTTACATTTTATACGAACATACGCCAAAAGTAAACACAAATGAATAACAAAGTAATGTCAAAACCTCACTTCACTTAATGATTTTAGACAAAATGTACAAAATTATCCGCATTTTTCAAATTTTACATGCACTTTAATGCGATTTTCCTCTCAGTTTGTATTTTATTGAAATCATAACGTATATAATGTATTATAAAAACAATGCAGATAAAGAATATATACAAAAGAATCGTAACAACCTTTACATGGCCGATTCTGATATTTTTTTTGGTCTATAAATGGACCGTATACAACAATCTTCCATTCACGATATTCATGTTTTTTGCAACGATAATAGCATCGTATGAGATGCAGAATATGATATACGGCAAAACAGATGATCAAAAAGCAAAACCCCTCATTCCGTTTTATCTGCCAAGCGTATTGATAATAGCAGCATATCTTGAATATACAATTTTTCCCGGCATCTCCCTTGTTCAGATTGCCCTGATGAGCATGATTGTCGTCACTTTCTTTATTGAAGTCATAAAAGGAGCAGAAGAAAAGGAGCCGTTTTCACAAAGCATACAGAAAATAGCATATACCGTCTTGCTCATTGTTTATCCTACATATATATGTACATTCCCCATAATGCTTATAAACATCTCCCCTCAGGGGCCGCTTTATATTCTGATGCTATTCACGCTTGTATTCGGGAATGACATATCGTGCTATATTTTTGGAATGCTGTTTGGAGCAACAAGCAGAGGAGTGTTCAAGGTCAGCCCCAATAAAAGCGTTGTTGGATATCTGGGAGGGCTTATAGTTACGCCGGTTCTATCGTACTTCTTTGTAACTCTTGTTCCGGGAATGCCGGAGTTCTCAAGATTTTGGTGCATAATATTAGGTGTGCTTATCGCAATAACATCCGATGTCGGGGATCTTATTGAATCTGCATTCAAAAGAGCCGGAAAGGTAAAAGACAGCGGAGTAATTATATGGGGCCGTGGCGGAGTTCTTGATTCTTTTGACTCATTTTTAAACAGCGCCCCCATATTCTGCCTTTGGCTTTTACAGTGGTCATACGGTATTCTTCAGGTATGAAAAACGTCATTCTTCTTGGCGCAACCGGGCAAATGGGTCGATTTTGCCTTGATGCTGTTTCCTCATCCCCTATTTTCAACCTTGTAGGAATTTCAGGGAAAACAAATACAAGAACAATTAAAGCCATAAGCTATATTTATGATGTTCCCTTTTTTACAAACGTGGGCGATGAATCATTTTATGATTTTATAAAAAGAGTAAATGAAGTATATACAAGGGATGATACCATAGCCATAAACGCCGTTTCCGGATACAGCGGGTTTACAGCATCTATGGCACTTGTGGATTTTGGATATGACATTGTTCTTGCGAACAAAGAAACCATAGTATGCGGCGGAAAGCTGTTCTTGGATAAGGCTAAGGAAAAGGGTTCAACGATAATACCGATAGATAGCGAAATGCATGCCTTAAAATGTCTTATAGAAGCCTTTGATAAGGATAACATTTCTAAGTACTATATTACGGCAAGCGGCGGACCGTTTTTAAATCTAAAAAGAGATGAACTTAAGGCGATACAATACGAAGATGCCATAAAACATCCAGTGTGGAA
>JAQYLW010000021.1 GCA_028719825.1 Spirochaetales bacterium
CTCACTCCAGCCTTTAAACTCGTAACCAACTCTTTGATTGGTAAGAGATGTTGGAGGATTTATTATCTGGTCTTTTCCCTGCTCCCATTTTGCACTCACGGTTATATTACCGGTGAGTTTGACATTAGTATTGATCAATCCGTCTTTATCAATATAATCTATTTCACCGTTAAGATAATATCCTGAAAAGTTAAAAGCACTTATAGAAGGATCGTCGTTTATCGGATCTGATATTATTGTGGAATAATGAACCGTATATTCCTTTTTAGGAATTTTAATTGAAGTTATTTTACTTCCGTCAAGATTGTACCATCCATCTCCGGTTACGTAGTTGATTACATCAGGAACATCGCTGATATCTGTAGCACTGTTGTGGTTAAGACGAAGCGTATAGGTGTTTGGCTGCCATACGGCTTTGAGTCCCGTATCTCCCGTAGGATTGAACGATGTTGTATATAATTGGTTGTTACCTGTGGTCCATCCCTTGAACGTCCAACCCGGATCATTATAACCTGATGGCAAAGAGACAGAAACCGAACTGTAATCCCACTGGGAATACGCCTTTGTATCCTCGCTTATTTTTTCTACTATAACACCGTTTTTATCAATAATAGGATTATAGTAATAACTTCCCTCACCTTTAAGATAATATCCGTTGAATAAGCGATGAACCTCTTTGGTTTCAGGGTTTGCAACATTAGGATGTTTAGCCTTATCAATATCAAAAGTTACCACAAAGGTTGATTTTGGCAATGTTATACTTCCGCTTATACTATCTGTACACAGCTTATCATTAAACCAACCCACATTATACTTATAGTAAAGAGTTTTGTATTTTATTGCGCCTTCGTCATCAAAATCAATTGCATTAAACAGATCAAGGCTGTATACTCTGCTTTCCCATACTGCATAAAGTTTCACCCCGTTGGTATCCGGAACAAAATCATCTGTTCCAAGAACTTCACCGCCTCGTTTTAAACTCCAACCCTTGAAGATATAACCGGTCTTTGACTTGGAAGGAAGCTTTATGGTTTGAGGTTTTTCACTCCATCTTGCTTCTGAGACTGCATCTGAATTGAGGTAACTGCCATCCTTAAGTTTACCCTCTGATGATATTTGAACATCACCTGCTGTGGTAGTAGAAAGGACATAACCTCCAAAGGTATATGCTGATGTAATTACTTCTTCCGTATCGCTTTCGTTTTCATCAGTATCAACAAGAATGACCCTGAATTCTTTTTTAGGCAATACACTGAGCGTATTATCAACAAGCGGAATTTCTCCCTCTGAATCGGAGAACCACATTCCGCTTCCTGTTCCGGCTTGTGGAGGTTGATAGTAAATATTAAGTTGTCCACTCTCAGTTGCACCGGAATCGGAAAGAGTTAATTTATACAAATCATTCCTCTGCCATTTTGCGTATAAGGTTACCTCAGGGCCGACAGACGAAGAAGGAGCATATTGATTTACATAAATATTTTCGCTTTCACTATCATCGCTCCACCCTACAAATTTCAAATTAGAGTTTTCGTTAACGAACGCGACTATATATTTGTTTACATCTATAGGATCAACGTTTTGCCATTCAATGTAAGCATTTGTATTCTTATAGATTTTATCAACTATACCGCCATCGGTTTTGATATATGTTTTTCCGTCTGTGTCATTATAAGACTTGAACTTAAACTCTCTTTGATCCCTGTAAGTATCGTCGAACAGATTAGAAGGAGTAACCGTAACTTCTTCTGTTGTGTTTTTATCGTAATTTACGCTAATTGTTTTTTTAGGGAATTTTATCGGATTTGAAGTGCTTATTGCGCTTGATTCAACAACTTTTCCTTCTGCATCTATTTGTGAATACCATCCTTTATCATACGCATAGTACAATACACGGGTTGCGTTCTCGGTATCTGTTGCTCCCGTAAAGTCAAGATTCAAGGTGTAAACTATTGACTGCCATACAGCGTAAAGCTTTAAATTGCTCGTATAACTGCTTGGAACAAATTTTTCTCCGCCTGGAGAGATGCTCCAATAAGAGAATTTATATCCTGTTACTAATGATTCAGGATCAATGTTTGTCGGCAGATTAATCTGTGATGCGTCATGTGTTAATACTGCTTCACAATCAATTGAACGGCTTATGTTGCTGCTATACACTATCTCTGCGTTTTCGTTCATAAACACTTGAGGCTCTTCACTTCCTAAAGGAATAGTCTTGTATCCGCCGAATGTGTAAGTCACAGGAATGGAGGCAACATTGACACCCTTAGTGTTTTCAAAAGAAATAGTATATTCTCTTTTTGGCTTTATGAACTTATCGGCGCTGTAAGGAACCGTGCATTCTGCGTCCATGTAATACTTGAGTACATCATTCTCTAAACGTGAATAAATTGTTCTTGTCCAATCTGAGGATGTTGCCGAAGATGCAAATGTTATTGTATTTACTCTCGCCTTCCATACCGCATAAAGAACCACGTTATTGCTTTCCGGAGTAAAATATCCCTCACTTATAGGATATTCAGGCTCTGTTGACTCAGAATTTTTTGACCATCCTATAAGGTCATATCCGTCTTTTTGTACAAGATTTGCACTTGGGAACTCAACTCCGTTTTCAGACTGAGGTGTAAATTGAGGAAGGGCTTCCAAACTTCCTTCAAATGGGGTTCCAATAATCTCACCCTTATCGTTTATATATCTGGCTCCACCTACAAAGAAACCGTCAAAGTTGAAGCTATAGTTGCGATTGATTACCTCATTTCCGTTTGTCGGGTCAAATGAAACTGTCCATTGTTTTTTAGGTATCTGAGGTATGGAAGTTATTCGGTAATTTCCTTCACTATCGGAATACCACCCTCCGCTTCCGCCTGTTGTATTGCTAATCGCGTAAATATCTCTGCCTTCAAACTCGGTTGAACTGCCCGGAAGCAGCGTTAGAATTCCACCGTTTTCAATTTCCCATGTTGATGTAATTCTTATTTCAGGTTTATCGGGAATAAGCTTGTCACTTCCGGTGTAAATATATTCCGGCTTAGGATCAAGCCTTTTGTTATCGTCAAGCAGAATTGACTCTTCGTTGGTTGTTACTTTCCATTGTTTAAATGTTTTTGAAATTTGAAGCTTACCGGCCTTTTCATTCATAAGTGATGCTATAGGAAGCAATGGTTTGTTTTTCTCTTCAATATCATTCCATTTCCAATCTGCCTTTTGATCACTGCTTAAGCGAACATAACTTTCTGTTAAGATATTACCGTCTTTATCAATAAAGGTCTGTCCGTTTACGGAATAACCGCCAAACACCCATTTAAATTCAAAATAGTACAGTTTATTGACCGTGTCCTCATTGAGCCCACTATACTGTGATAGTGCTTCGTCCTTAACACTCTTTATAACTTTCCCTTGTTGTGAATCGTCTATAAGCACCATCCATCTTTTTTCGGGAATATCTATCTTATCAATCTTTTCAGAATCTTCATGTAAGGCGTCTTTAGTTTTATACCATCCGTGATCCTGCCAATAGTAAATCTTGGCATACTTTAACAGAGATATGCCCTCTCCGGGATCGCTGTTTAAGTCAAGTTCATATACTATAGGCTCCCACACTCCGTAAAGAACACTTTCTTTTTGGGTAGGATAATAAATATCTTCACTTAAAACTTCGCCCGAAACAGTTTTGCTCCATCCCTTAAACAAATACCCTTTTCTTACCGTAATGTTTTTTTCGTATGGCAGTTTTGATAAATCTATGCCGCTTCCGCTTTCGCTGAACGAAGGAGTTAATGTTACAATTGTGTTTTCGCTGATAGGATATTCTTCATTGATTTTACCGTCTTTATCTATAACCAATAAATTGCCGTCTTTATAACCGTTAAAATCATATTTTGAAATCATGGATGACGGATTTTTTTCACCGGAAAGCGATTTTACATTATCCGGATTAATCTCAAATGTAACCTTGTGCTCTTTTTTGGGAGGAACAACTGATGTTGTCAGTTCCTTGAACGAAAGGTCTTTGTACCATTTCCCTTCATTGTAATATACGGCCTTTGTTGCTTCGTCAATGTTTGTACTTTCGCGAAGATCAAATTCCAAACGCGCGGAGGTGGATGTGGTTGTAAGCGTCAGAACGGAGGTTTTTTTGTCTGTTGTATATAACCATCCGCTGCCGGTATCCCCGTATGTATTTCCATCGCTATCGGTCCAATAAGCAACTTGTTCTTCCTTACCTAAGGATCTTATAAATTCGTTAACTTTACCCGATATTGTTTGAAGATCAATATTAGCTTTGTTAAATTTTGCCTTGACTACCGTTCTTGATTTAATTCCTTCATCCCTGATGTTGTCAACCAACAGCCCTTCTTCGTTTATAAATTCACGCTCTTCGCTCACGCCGTCCTTGCTATAAAGGTAATAGCCCGCAAACTGAGCTTCATACGTTGCTTTATTATCAAACGTAGTCGAATCGCCGGAATAAGGAATATTAAACGAAACCTGTACAACTTTTTTAGGAACAGATATCTTGTCGCTGACCGAGAGTTCATTGTAAATTCCGCGGCTAGGACTGTAGCTCTTTCCCCACTTCTTTAACGCACTGTCGTAGTACAATGCTTTTGTCGCCGTTTCTGTGGCATCATTCTGCTCAAGGAGGAGCAAATATACAGGCGCCTGCGGTTCAATAACAGCAGAAGGATCTTCTTTGGTATTATTTGTTACAGGACAGCTTATAACTAAAATAAAAAGTAAAAGAATTGCTAAAGTGGCTGTAATCTTTTTGATTATCTTATTGTTCATTCATTCCTCCTTGTGAACAAACACATGAGTCCATTAAATATATAATATATTTAACACAAATCAAATGTAAAGCATTTATAATATATATATTATAAACAGATCGGATATAGTATCCAAAAACAACACAATAGAGGCTATTTTGCTTGCTTTTCATAATTGAACAAAGTGCATAAATACCGCATAATTACAAGTATGTTAAAGAGATATACAACCGCTGAAAACGGTAAAACAAAACTCCTGTCGCTTATTTATACACAAGACGAACACAAAATTGACAACAAGCTGATAGACAAGGATGCCTATTCTGTATTAGACACATTAAATGCAAACGGATATGAGGCATATGTGGTAGGAGGAGCCGTAAGGGATTTACTTATAGGCTGCAAGCCAAAGGACTTTGATATAGTTACAGAGGCAACCCCAAGAACCGTTCGTAGGCTGTTTAGAAATTCAAGGATAATAGGTCGTAGATTTCGCCTTGTACACGTTGTGTTCCCCGATCAGATAATAGAGGTTTCAACCTTCCGTTCAGAGGATGCAACAGACAGCGAAAACAATATCTTCGGAACTTTGACAGAGGACGCTCAAAGGCGTGATTTTACTATAAACAGCCTTTATTACAATCCATCGAATTCCAGACTGCTTGACTTTCACGGAGGCTTTAACGACTTAAACAACAGGATTTTAAGGGCAGTAATACCAATTGACGTATCTTTTACAGGCGATCCGATTAGAATGATCAGAGCCGTAAAATACGCCGTAAAATGCTCACTTGAAATAGACAGCGAAATTAAAGGCGCTTTTTATAAATATTCAAAAGAACTTACAAAAGTAAGCGAAAGCCGTATGGTTGAAGAAGTAAACAAAATTCTGCTCTCAGGCCATTCGCTTGAAATATTAAAACGCCTTGATAAGTATGATTTGCTTATTTTTATAATGCCGCGAATATCCGAAGAAATAATGCGAAAAAACGCTCATCTTAACAACGATCTTAAAGAGCTTGATAAGGCAATACAAAGCGGGATTCAAGTTACCCCAAGCGATGCATATGCTGCGCTTATGAGCTTTATAATAAACAAGAAGGAAGTTGAAAAACTTGAGATAAACGACAGATTGTCCTATGTTATGCAGCTTCTTCATAAGGCTTTAAGACCTCTCGGAATTCCATGGAAAATACTTATCGAAGCCGGTGCAAAAATACTGGAAACTAAAAATATTGAATTTTTGAAGGTTTCAAAAAACTACGATAAACAAAATACGGAAATTCAAAAGGCAAAAAAAGCCATTAAGGCACTAACGAGTAATATCGTCAAGAATATGTGATTTTCTTATGTTTATAAGATAAATAACAAGCGACAACAAAGACATAACGGCACATAAAACACAAAGGATATAAACAATAATATCCACCGCCCTGATACGAGTTTGAGCCCATGTGCTGAATATGTTGTAAATTGTTATAATAAAAGTAGTTATGGCAAAAAACATCGTTTTGGCTTTACCGAATATATTCGCAGGAAACGCAACGCTTTTTGAAGAGAGCAGGTTTCTCATAAACAGCATTATCAGCTCCCTGTAAAGACAGATCAAAAAAGCCCAAAACGGCATGAAAGAAGAAAGCACAAATGCAAAAAAAACAGACATGTGCATGAACATATCGGAAAACGGATCAAATACTTTTCCTAAGTCGGTAACCAGGCCGTTTTTACGAGCAATCTTACCGTCAATCAAATCAGAAATCTCCATGTAAAGCAGCAGAAGAAAAAACAACACAGAGAGAACAATGCGAATCGTGGTATTAAAAACGGGTTCTCCGTAGATGGTTTTAAATGTAGAAAAATAAAATACAAAGAACCCGATGGGCGTCAAAACAAGACGCGAAAAAGTTAGTTTGTTGGGAAGATTCATAATTACGATATATTGTATCGCTTCTTAAACTTTTCAATTCTACCCTGTGTATCTACAAACTTTTGAGTACCAGTAAAGAACGGATGGCATGCTGAACAAATTTCAACTTCCATATTCTTTTTTGTAGTTTTTGTTTTAATTACGTTGCCACATGCACAACGAATTTCACAAAGCTCGTAATTAGGATGAAGTCCTTTTTTCATTATATCTCCTTTTCGCTGCTTTCCAAACAGCGTTTTAACCAGACATACTCATAGAATCTATGAACGCTTTATTATTAATGGTTTTCTTCATTTTGTCAAGTACCGTTTCTGTCATATCAAGATCATCTACGGCACCGACTGCAGATCTGAGAGCATAGATCTTTTTAAGAATATCGTCATCCAAAAGCAGATCCTCTCTTCTGGTTCCGGATTTTTTAAGATTTATTGCAGGGAACAATCTCTTATCTGCCATTCGTCTGTCCAATACAAGCTCGCAGTTTCCCGTGCCTTTAAACTCTTCAAATATCACTTCGTCCATTCTGCTTCCGGTTTCAATAAGCGCAGAGGCTATAATCGTAAGCGAACCGCCATTCTCTATATTCCTTGCCGCCCCGAAGAAACGCTTTGGCTTATGAAGCGCATTTGAATCAACTCCTCCGGAAAGCACCTTGCCTGAGGCAGGCTCTGTTTGGTTGTATGCACGTGCAAGACGCGTTATCGAATCAAGGAGAATTACGACATCCTTTCCGTATTCTACAAGACGCTTTGCCTTTTCAATAACCATTTCCGCAACTTGTACATGGCGCGTCGCCTGTTCGTCAAACGTTGAGGCAACAACCTCCCCCTTTACCGAACGGCGCATGTCGGTAACCTCCTCCGGCCTTTCATCAACAAGCAGCACAATCAGAACCACTTCGGGATGATTGGTTGTAATTGCATTGGCTATCTTCTGCAAAAGAATAGTTTTTCCCGTTCTTGGAGGGGCGGTAATAAGAGCCCTTTGTCCCTTGCCTATCGGATCAAAAAGGTTAATCACACGCATAGACAGATCCTCTTCCTTTGTCTCTAAATTTATAAGGCTGTCAGGATAAAGCGGAGTGAGTGAGTCAAACGGAATTCTTGATCTTGTAAGAGACGGATCAGCATCGTTCACTTTTAAAACCTTTACAACGGCGAAGAAACGCTCGGCGGCTTTTGGGTTCCTTAACATTCCATAAACGGTATCGCCCGTTTTAAGACCGTAAGTTTTTATTATCTGTGGAGAAACAAACACATCCTCCGGTCCCGAAAGGTAGCTGTTCAATTCGGAGCGTAAAAATCCGTAGCCGTCTTTTTTAAGAACCTCAAGAGTTCCCTCTGTGTGAATCACGCCGCCGTTATAGGCATGAGCTTTTAGGATTTCACAGATAAGCTCCTGTTTTTTAAGATCATATACATTCTCTGGCGAAAGACCGTATTTTGAAATTCCCTCAGCTCTGAGTTCCTGTAAGGACAGTACGTTAAGGTTATTTACAAGCAGTATCGGAGCATCCTTATCGGGCACATCTTCATAGTTATCCTGCATATTTGCTCTGTCCTGGGATGAAAATCTTGTTTTGTCACTCTTATCGGAGGACACAAGACCGGCAGGTTTTTTATACGGCAAGGGAACTCGTTTTAATCCCTCAGGCGGTAAAGGAATACGCTTTATCCCTTCAGGACGTTCTGTTTTTTCAATACTTTTGTGTTTACCCACAAACTCAGCCCCTTTAGGATTATATTCACCCTCCCCTTGTATATCATTAAAAAATTCTTTATGTATTTTAACACCAGTAATTTCATTAAGAGTCTCAATTAGCTCGCGAGTCTCTTCATCGATGTCAGTATTATCGCAAAGTTCATTTTTATTATCGGATTTATCTGATGTTTGGATTTTACATTCTTCATTTTTGCTTTGATTAACGCTATTGTCACATCCTTCATTAAATAAAGAACTTTCTTTTGGGGTATTATCTGTGTTTTCATCACTAAAAACCAGCGGCTTTTGTTCTTCCGTTGTTTCTGCGGTTTTCTTAATTACATTTTTTTTCGGGCGCCCTCTGCGTTTAGGCGTTTCCGCAATAAGATTTTTTTCTTCTTCAGACATCTATTCTCCTTATACATTTTTAAAAATAACGTGTATCGTACCGCCTCCGCCGTACCTCTCACGCGGACTGTAGTATTCACGTACTATGTTAAGACTTCTTATAGCCTCTATAACACTTTCTTTAACAACGGGCACTCCGTCCTTACTGTGCAATCCTTTGCCGGTAACTATCTCAACTTTTTTATGCCCTTTACAATATTCTTCCATTAAGAAGTGATGAGTCATGTTTGCGGCTTCTTGCCTTGTAAAACCGTGAAGATCAATTGAAGCTTCTACTTTTAGCAAACGAAGCGTACCGATACTTGTGCTCTTTTTTTCTTCTGCGTCTTTATCCTTCAATTGAGCACTCAATAAACTGTTTCCTCCGTTTTCACACCACTTTTCAAATAAGCGTGAAAAAGAATCGTTCTTTAGGGGTGCTACATTTGTTTTATCACTTACCTTTTTACTTTTGCCCATATTTTGTATGCACAAACTCATACATAAATTTTATATCGTCCTTTGAAAGCTCTGCAGGATTCATCCCCATACTCAATATTTTATAATACAACTCTGCCGTATATTCAAGAACGGTGGCAACATCAAAAGCCTCTTTTAAGTTTCCGCCTAAACACACAGATCCGTGGGATGCTATAAGACATGCATTGGATGATTTAAGTTTTTCAATACAATTAACGGCCAATTCCTTGCTTCCGGGAAGTGCATATTCCGTACACTCAATATCGCCTTTTATAAATTGCGCAGCTTCATCGCATATAAGCGGTATTGTTTTTCTGACGCAAGCAAAAATCATTGACCATTTGGGGTGAGTATGGACAACAGCCCCTATTTGCGGATAAGCGTTGTAAATACCAAGATGCATATCTTTTTCAATAGTCGGTTTTCTAAAGGCATCTACGGGTGTTCCGTCCAATTTCAAAACGGGAATGTCCTTTTCTTCAAGGGTATTGTAAGGCATACCGCTTGGTGTAAGATACACAAGTCCGCTTTCCCTATCGCATATGCTTATGTTGCCCCAGGTCCCCACAGTAAGACCTGAGGACAACATATATTTGCCTGCATCAACTATTGCTTTTTTATAATTGACAATCATTTTTCAATAATGCTCTTTAATTCATTAAGCTTACTATCAAGCTCTTCCTTTGACGAAGCTTCAACTATTAAACGTAAATAGGGTTCGGTATTGCTTTTTCTAATGCTGAACCACCATGTAGGGTACTCTATTCTATAGCCGTCAAAATCATAGGATACGCTTGCTGAAGGCAAGTATTTGTTTTTAAGCTCTTCAATAACCTCATCCTTGTTGTCAATTTTAAAATTAATCTCCCCTGTATTGGCATAAACAACAAGCTCATTTATGAACTCAGAGAGTTTCTTGCCCTGCTTTTTAAGATTTACAAGCGTATTTAAAACAAGTATGGATGCAAAAATTCCACTATCGCACCAGAAGAAATCTTTAAAGTAATAATGGCCTGCAAGTTCTCCTCCGAACCTTGCATCTGTTTCACGAATCTTTAATTTTGCAAATGAATGACCGACTTTCCAGATAACGGGGTTATAGCCGAGTTTTGAAAGATAATCGGTTGTGGACTTGCTTGTTCTGATATCAACAACTGCGTTTCCCGCAACATTTTTAAAGTGATTATAGTAATAGCCTATAAGCGCAGTTATATAGTCAGGCTGAATAAAACGCCCTGTTTCGTCAACAAATACAACCCTGTCGGCATCTCCGTCGTAAATTACTCCAATATCGCTGCCGTTTTGAACTACTGCATCAGAAAGCTGTGCGCAGTTTGCCGGAATGAGCGGATTTGGTTCATGTGATGGGAATGAGCCGTCAAGTTTATTGTTGAGATATTTAAACTTTGCTTCTCCGAACACTGACGGAGCAAAAAGGTTTGCCATGCCCGATGAAAGGTCAAAGGTTATTTTTAAATCCGTGTAATCCTCTGTCCATTTTTTAAGGAATGCCTTATATGTGGAATACAATTTAATGTTTTTAATCTCACCCTTTTTCTCGCTGACGGGTGTTTCTCTATCGCTCATTACAAGGGCTTCTAAGTCTTTAAGGCCCGTATCTCCACCAACAGGAAGCGCTCCCTTACGGCTTATTTTAAAACCGTTATATTCTTTTGAGTTGTGACTTGCCGTAATTTGAACAGAGCATTCGGCATTTAAATAAACTGTTGCAAAATATACAAACGGAGTTGTGGAAAGTCCTAAAGAAACAACGTCGTTTCCCGAATCCGTTATACCCTTTACAAGTTCATTGTAAAGCGATGGAGTTGACAGACGTGTGTCATATCCCACAACAACACTGTTGACTCCTAAAAGCGATGGTAAAAAGTAACCGATTCGATAAGCAACCTTTTCATTAAGCTCTTCGCCATAAATTCCGCGAACATCGTAAGCCTTAAAAATTCCCATAATAACTCCTTGTGATTTTTTTTAAATAATTGCCGTTAGAATTAATCAAATATCATGCAAGGACAACAACGGATATTCCTGCATGTTAATTGAAAGATAATTTACACCATTTGATTTGTCAAGTTACGCATATAAATAAAAAAAGGAAACTATATTAACATAATTTCCCTTTTACAACTTATATGTACATTGCATAAAACTAACGAGAGTGACGGGGCTCGAACCCGCGATCTCCGGCGTGACAGGCCAGCGCGATAACCAGCTTCGCTACACCCTCATACTGCATTTTTGTGCAACGGGATATAGATTATTAAGTATTGAAAAAATTGTCAATACTTTTTAGACTTTTCTTAAAATGAATTCAATAGAAAAAATATTATTTTGGCAAGAACCAATAAACTATTTTCTACAGAAAGCTGCCGCAGGATGGCTTTTATACCTATGGAATTTCTTTTCTGTTTTGGCAAATCCTGCTATATTCCTTTTGGTATTCGTACTCTATTATTGGAATATAAACAAGGATAAGGGAGCACGGATCGCATATAACTGCGCCTTTATATTATTATCGGTAAACATCATTAAAAGCTTTTCAAATATTAGGCGCCCCTATTCTTTGAGTTCTCGCATAGATATGCTTGAACTTGATATGTCAGGCACCGGTTCATCCTTTCCATCCGGACACAGCGCTCTTAGTGCCTGCCTTTACACCTCGCTATTTTTAACCTCGTTTAAAAATGTAATCGGGATGCTTGTTATGATTCTGATTCCTATTATAGTAGCAACATCCAGAATGGTTCTTGGAATGCATTACATACTTGATGTTCTTGTTGGCTTAGGTTTGGGGTATGGGATTACGTTTATTTTCTTCCGCTTGTTATTAAAAATGCAGAGCTTCCTAAGAAACAACCTGCCTTTATCCGTAATATTATCTTCAGTATCAGGGGCTATATCATTAGTACTGTCTATTCTTATGACAACAAAAACAATCTCTCATGTTCAATTTGCCGATTTAGCAATTTCACTTTCACTTTTAAGCGGACTGATTTTTGGCTTGTATATGGAAAACAGATTTGTAAAATTCCTTACAAGGGCAAGAAGAGCAAAAAAGGTATTACGCATGATATTAGGCGTAATACCCATTGCTGTTGCATTTGTATTCCTTTCAAACACTCCCGAAGTTGTAGGGTGTTTTTTGCTGTACTTTTTTATAAGTACATGGGCAACATTGTTATTCCCTCTTATAGGAATACATTCAAACTTATTCTATATAGTTTAAGTTCATCTTAAGCCTTACCGGCTGAACCTAACACTTCCCTATTCTTTCGCGCATACATCTTTTTAAGTTCTTCACGTGCAGGGGCAAGGTATTTACGCGGATCAAATACCGCAGGCTGTTCGGCAAGAACTTTACGAATCATGGCTGTCATGGCAAGTCGTCCGTCCGAGTCTATGTTTATTTTACAAACAGCGGATGATGCAGCACGGCGAAGCTGTTCCTCCGGAATACCTATACTGTCCTTTAACGCTCCGCCGAATTTGTTTATGATTTCAACATATTCCTCAGGTACCGAAGATGATCCGTGAAGAACTATTGGGAATCCCGGAAGTCTTTTTTCAATTTCTGCAAGAATATCAAACCTCAGTGGTGGCGGAATCAAACGTCCTTTTTCATCTCGTGTGCACTGCTGAGGCGTAAACTTATTTGCTCCGTGGCTTGTTCCTATGGATATAGCCAAACTGTCAACTCCCGTTTTTGAAACAAAGTCTACAACTTCTTCAGGTCTTGTGTAATGCGTTTGTTCCGAACTCACCTCATCCTCAACACCGCTGAGCACGCCCAGTTCCCCTTCTACCGTAACATCGAATTGATGAGCGTATTCCACAACCTGTTTTGTGAGTTTTACGTTTTCATCATAAGGAAGGCTGCTGCCGTCTATCATCACAGAAGAAAAGCCGTTATCTATACAATCCTTACATGTTTTAAAAGAATCACCGTGATCAAGATGCAGAACTATCGGTATTTCATACCCGAGTTCCTTTGCATATTCCCCTGCTCCCTTTGCCATATTTCTGAGAATATTGATATTTGCATAATCACGTGCACCTTTTGATACCTGCAAAATAACAGGAGATTTAGTTTCAACACAGGCAGCTATTATAGCCTGCATCTGCTCCATATTATTAAAATTATATGCAGGAACTGCATATCCTCCGTTTATGGCTTTTTTAAACATCTCCTTTGTGTTTACAAGCCCAAGCGTTTTATAAGAAACCATATTTCCTCCTTATACGTGTAATAGTTGTTCAACACATAATTAATTATATCAAAATAAGAGTTTTTTTGTTATACTAACCGTATCTAAAAAATGCGCATAAAAAAAATTATTATTTCTGTTTTAATAATCAGTCTCATAACAGGGTTTGTTATCATTTCCACAAAAAAGGCTGATGATAGTTTTAAGAACGCAGTTTTATTCATTACAGACGATCATTTTTATTCCCTCACATATCAAAGACAAAAAGATGAAATAGATAAATTATTAAAAGAGAATTATGCAAAGCTCGTACCGCTTGTATACAATGTCGGAAGTCTTAAATACCCCGATCTCAAGCGCGATATAATGAATGCCTGTTCTTCCCTTACCCCTACGCATATCATCCTTTCCCCTACAATGCTGGTTTATTATCTGAAAAATGAAGAGAGTAATTTGATAGCAAAGCATTCAAGAGGAAGAGCAAAAATTATCGCTATATCAAACGTTGATAAAAAGGGAAATATAGATGTTATTTTTTCGCCAGAAGATAATTTGAACGTATGGAGCGATATTGCAAAACTCGATTTAAAAACAGATGAGAGGGATATATGCTTTATTTATAACAGCGAAAACCAATATTCCCTTAACGCTTTTGAGAGTTATAAAACGTCTGAAAATGAGAAATATATTACAATAGATGAATCGCCGCGAGTAAGAGGAGAAAAAGAAACGGATGACATATACAGAATATTATTTGAAGAAAACAATACGGGATTAATCATAACTCCTTTTTTTAACAACATACAACTATTAGCAGATAAAATAGAAAAAGAAAAAAAAGATGTTTTATTCATCACAGACAGCGAAGCATCGCTTCTTTTTAACGATAAATCAATTATGGCTGTTGCTGATACCGATCTTTATAGTGTTTTTAAAAAAGCATTTGAAGATGTTTCGCTTAATGTAAAAGCAGAGAATGAAACAGAAACAATAAGTCGAAAGCCGATATTTATGCCGGATTACTTAAAAAAATATATAAAGGACAACAAATGAACTATCTTACAAAACTTGTTTTATCTAAGGTATCAGCCTCCGAACTATATGATTTTATTATGGAAGATGCAAGGGTCTTTTCATCTATAATATACGATATTATTTACAGGATTTCAGGATCGTTTGTTTTTTTGTATAAAAAAAGAAGATCTGATGACTCTATTCTCTGTTTTAAAGTTTTTCATCAATCGGAATCCTATGTTTACGGCAAGCTTTCATACGGTGATTCTACAAGCGACAATAGCGAATCCGACAATATGATGTTGTCTTCAGATATTTTCTCAAACCAAAAAATTATTGTTTCTCTTTTGGACAAGGATTATGTGCTGAACTCTTTGCTCCATCAGGATGAAACAAGTATGAGATGTTCAAGCGTTGCTACCTCTGTTACCATGCTAAAAAGCCATGATGCGTTTATTGATAGCATTGAAAAAATGGGGGGATTAGTAAACAACGCGGCATTTAATGCGTTTTATTCATGTATAACGCCGACCGGCAGAATCAAGCTTCATTACGGTATCTCAGAGGACAAGAGGGGAAAAAAGATTTCTGTTCCCTATTCAATATATGCATTTGTACTGGA
>JAQYLW010000022.1 GCA_028719825.1 Spirochaetales bacterium
TATATGATTGACAATCCTGTGTTTTACGCAGGTCCTACAGAAACTCCTGCCTGCTGTGTATCAGGCTCTATAGGCCCTACAACCTCATCAAGAATGGATGAAGGCTCTATTTTCCTTTTGCGCTCAGGTGCCTCAAAAGTCATGATAGGAAAGGGTGAAAGAAGCAAGGAATTCTACGATGAATGCAAAAAGTACGGCGGTGTATATGTAAAAGCGCTTGGAGGCGTTGCCGCATTTACCGCTTTTTATTGTGTAAAGGACTCAAATGTTGTTGATTACAAGGAATTCGGAATGGAAAGCGTAAGGGTAATAAACGTTAGTAATATGTTGCTGTCAACCTGATTTGAGGTATAATAATTTTTATGCTGATTAAAGAAAAGATTAACAATATTTATGATGAGCTTGATAAAAACTCACCAAAGAGCATAGAGTTCCTGACAGCAGACAGCACATGGCAACTCCTTATATGTATTATCCTTTCGGCACAGACCACCGACAAACAGGTGATGAAGGTTGCACCCGAACTTTTTAAGCGCTTTCCCACGCTTGAGAGCTTTGCTCAAGCGGATGTTGATGATATTAAGGAAAGCATAAAGAGTATAGGGTTTTATAACGCTAAGGCAAATAATATAAAGCTAACAGCAGAATCCATCGTAAATGATTTTAACGGCTCCGTTCCCCTTGATATAGAAAAACTCATCTCCCTTCCGGGGGTGGGGAGAAAAACCGCAAATTGTATCATTGGACACACAACGGGCGAGGGGGCTGTAATAGTGGACACCCATTTTAAAAGGGTTGTAAACAGGCTTGGTCTTGTAAAAACAGAAGATCCGGAAAAAATAGAGGAAAAAATCAAAAAACTCCTTCCCTCTGAAAAGCAGTTCAGGTTCTCTATGACTGCTAATTTGTTCGGTCGGGAAATTTGCCATGCCCGTTCTCCCGAATGTGATAAATGTTATTTAAAAAATTACTGTATAGTAATATAATTTCTAAATCAAAGAGGTAGAAAATGTTTTTTAAACGCACGGTTACTTGCGGGGAGCTTAGGGCTTCTGACGACAAAAAAAAGGTTGTTCTAAACGGTTGGGTTCATCGTATCCGAAATCACGGATCAATTTATTTTATCAATCTGCGAGACAGATACGGTATAACGCAAGTGGTGGTTGAAGACGACGCCTCTGCTAAGGTCAGAGCTGTTTGTTCGTCGCTTAGAAACGAATTTACAATAGCGGTTAAGGGAACTGTAAGAAAGCGCCCCAAAACCATGATTAACAAAGATATGCCAACAGGCGCAATCGAGGTTAAAGCACGTGATATTCAGATACTCGGAAAATGTAACGTGCTTCCGTTCCAAATTGATGAAGAAACGTCTGCAAGCGAAAACCTCAGGCTTCAATACAGGTATCTTGATCTGCGTTCATTCGGAATGCAAAAGCGTATTGCGCTTCGCCACGAGGTTGTAAAAGCAATGCGTGAGTATCTTAGCGCACGCGATTTTTTTGAAATAGAAACCCCGACTCTCATACGTTCAACACCCGAAGGTGCAAGGGATTTTGTAGTTCCCTCAAGGCTGTATCCCGGCAAGTTTTATGCGCTTCCTCAAAGCCCTCAGCTTATGAAACAGCTGCTTATGGTTTCAGGCTATGACAAGTATTTTCAAATAGCCCGTTGCTATCGTGATGAGGATGCCCGTGGCGACAGACAGCTTGAGTTTACTCAACTGGATCTTGAGATGAGCTTTGTTCAGCGTGATGACGTGTTAACTCTTATGGAGGGGCTGTTCAACTACGTGTTCAAAAAAACCATGAATGTTAAACTTCCTAAGAAATTCCGTCGAATTGCTTATAAGGATGCCATGAACCTATACGGTACGGATAAACCCGATCTTCGTTTTGATTTGCCCCTTTGTGAATTTAAAGAAGCGGTTATGGAATCGTCATTTGACGCTATGAAGAACGTAATAGGGGATAAGGGCGATGCAAAAGCCATAGTTGTCAAAAGCCGATATGCCGAAAACATGAGCCGTAAAGTGATAGAATCATACGGCGAAATCGCTACATCGGTTGGTGCAAAAAACGTATCCGAAAGAGGGAAGATGTTTGCATATTTCAAATATTCGGACGGAGCTCTTCAAGCAGGATGCGCAAAGTATTTTACTTCACTTACCGATAAAATAGTATCGTCACTCAATCTTGAAAACGGCGATTTGGTAATGATAGTTGCAGACAAAACCTGGAAAGGAGCATGCTCGGGAGGCGGCGTTGTGCGATCGGAGCTTGGCAAAAACCTCTCCCTTGCAGATCCTAATAAATTTGAATTCTGTTGGATTGTAGATTTCCCTCTGTTCTCATACAACGAAGAGCTTGGACATTGGGAAGCCGAACATCATATGTTCAGCATGCCGCAGGACAGATTCATTGATACTCTTGAAAGCAATCCGGGTGAGGTTCTTGGCGACCTGTACGACCTTGTTCTAAATGGATATGAGGTTGCATCAGGCTCTATTCGTATTCATGATCCGGAGCTTCAAAAACGAATATTCCGCATATGTGCATACAGCGATGAAAGCGCAAAACAGGCGTTTGGATTCCTGCTTAAGGCCTTTGAATACGGAGCACCTCCACACGGAGGAATAGCACCCGGTGTTGACCGCCTTGTTATGATTATGTCAGGACAAACATCAATCAAGGAGGTAATAGCATTCCCCAAAAACACATTTGCCGTATCTCCAATGGATGAAGCACCCACATATCTTGACGAAAAACAACTTAAAGAGCTGTCCCTTATTATAGATAAAAAAGATCAGGATAAATAAACTGAGGATATGAACAACAACGATTTGTTTACCGCTGTTCCATCGCTTAATTATATAAGCTGTGCCGAAAGCGGTAAGCAAGGCATTAAAACATTTGTCTTACGAACCCATTCCCTGTCTGATCGCCTTATAAACGGAGTTATTGATAATTTTAACAGCTATGCTGTTCCGTTTGATCCTAAGGCTATTGAAAACAGGACGGTTTATTCGTTTGAAAAAATATTCGGGAATAAAAATGAAACCGTTATAGAAATAGGCTTTGGAAACGGGGAGTCTTTTTTAAAGACGGCAGAGAAAAACAGAAACACCAATTTTCTTGGATTTGAGGTTTATTTAAACGGATTTGCCTCATGCCTCACAAGCGCTGCAGAGATGAAGTTGAGTAACGTAAGAGTTATGAGGGCGGATGTTCATGATGTTTTGAACAAATGCATAAGCGACTCTTCCGTTAGCGGATTCTCTATATATTTTCCCGATCCATGGCCCAAAAAAAAGCACCATAAACGCCGTTTAATCAATCCCGACTTTGTTTCATTGTTATCATGTAAATTAAAAAAGGGCGGAGTAATACATTTTGCAACAGACATAGATGACTATGCGTATGAGGCGCTTGATGTATTAACCTCCAATTTACAATTAGAAAACAAATACAGTGGCTTTGCCCCTGATAGCGGCACAAGAGAGCATTCCGTTTTTGAGCAGAAGGGAATCAAGGCCGGAAGAACAATTTACGATATTGTTGTTTTAAAGAAATAGATATTTTTTTTGATAAAAATGACAAAAGGAAGAAATTCAAATATTAGCAATGCGTAAACGGCTGTGTTATCTATTTTTGTACATTGCTATATCGTGTGCTTTTTTAAAGAACTTGTCTATTCTGTTCAGCTCGCTTTTGCTTAGTGCTGCGCGTGATAAAAAGTCTTTAATGAACGTGTGATAAGAACTCCTTTCGTCGCTTGAAGTTTTAAAAAAGCTCATATCCGAAAGCAAATCAAGGGCGGCGTTTGTGCTTTTTTCTATTTCATCCCTGCAAACCGCACGAGGGGGATTGTTGTAGTCGCTTATATTTGTAAACAGAGTATAGCAAATAATTTGAACGCTTTGGGCAAGATTTAGGCTTGGAAATTCATCGGAGGTTTCTATTGTGCAAACTGCATTGCACTTTTCCACTTCCTCATCGGTCAACCCGTTGTTTTCACGTCCAAAAACCAATGCAATTTCTCCGTCGGGATACTGCTTTATAACCTCAGACAGCTCCTTTGGCGTCCATGATGAGAGTTTTCTGAATTTACCCTTGCGTCGTGTAAGGGCAACGCTTAAGGCGACCGAGCTTAATGCGCTATCAAGGTCAGTGCATTTTTCCGCGTTTTCCCAAAGGTCTTTAGCATGTACGGCAAGGCTGTTAATACGGCTTATGTCGTACTCTTTATTGCAAATAACGCATAGTTTTTTAATTCCCATCGTTTTCATTGCACGGCATACGGAACCTATGTTTGCACTGTCCTGAGGTTCTGCTAAAACAATCTTGATTCTGTTAAGGTTTTCGGTTTTCGTCATAATGTGTTTATATTGTAAAGAACGCGCTTTTTTATTACAATCATTCATAATAAACAAGGGCGTTTAAAGGCACTTATGAAACGTCAGCGTACAAGTAAATTAATAACCGTCCCTCTGATGATATTGGCTATGATAGCCGTGATTTTTGCCCTAAAAGTAACCTCATCGGTTCTTATTCCCATATCGTGTGCCGTGTTTCTATACCTTATTTTTGTCCCTCTGGCCTCAAAGCTTGACGATTCAAACGTTCCGCATATTATTTCAACTATACTTGTATTACTCATTCTTATAATCTTCCTTTTAGTGATGTTTTTTGTGCTTGTATCGGTGTTCAACTCCGTTGCCGAGCTTGCTCCCGATTATTACAAAAAGATAATAGAGTTCGATAAAATGCTTGCCACTACTCTTCATCAGAAGTTTGACAGCGATTTCTTTGATGGACGCACACTTTCCGAATCAATAAACATAAACTGGACGGGTCTTGTATCAACAATAGTTACAAAGGCTTCAAACATGATTATTTCTTTAAGCAAAGCGATAGGCCTTGTTTTTGTTTACTTGTTGTTTTTGATGTTTGAACGCGGCACCTTTGTTAAAAAGATATCTATTTTTTATCCAGATGAGCAGGGGCGACGAATAACTGTTCTGGTTAAAAGAATAATAGTTGAGATTGAGCGATATCTTGTTATTAAAACCGTTATTTCGCTTGCAACCGGGCTATGCGTGGGGCTTTTGTGTTTCTTTGTAGGATATGACTTATATTTCCTATCGGGCTTGATTGCATTTGTTTTAAACTACATTCCGTCAATCGGATCTATAATAGCAACGATTATAATAACAATTCTATCATTTTTCCAATTTTTCCCGAACTTTGTTCCCCCGATTATAATTTTTGCGGGAATAATAGTTATAGAGATGATAATAGGGAATGTTATAGATCCTAAGGTGTCCGGCAACAGATTGAACATAAGTCCGTTTATGCTGTTGGTGTCATTGGCTTTTTGGGGCTACGTTTGGGGGGTAATAGGAATGCTGTTTTCGGTTCCGTTCCTCAGTATTCTTAAAATAATCTCATCCCACGTAAGACAGCTTAAATTTGTTGAACTTGTAATTACAAATCCAAAAGAAATATTTAAAAATCAAAAGGAAAAAAGGGGAGGATCAATAAATCCGGCGCTTTCTGAAGAGGAGAACTTTATATTCGGAGACGAGGATAAGTGGTCCCTGCCTGAGGAAAAAGAGGACGAGGAAGAATGAAGATTGTTTGTTTGGACTTAGAAGGCGTTTTGGTTCCTGAAATATGGATTGCCTTTGCACAAAAAACAGGTATTGAATTTTTTAAAAAGACAACGCGTGACGAACCCGATTACGATGTTTTGATGAAAGAACGCATTGATGAGCTTAAAAAGCATTCACTCAGATTAAATGACATACAAAATGTGATAAACACTATAGAACCGCTACCAGGTGCCGTGGAGTTTGTCCGCAATGTGAGGGAAAAATATCCGCTTATTATTCTAAGCGATACTTTTACCGAATTTGCTCTTCCGCTTATGAAAAAACTCTCTCTTCCGACTCTTTTTTGCAATTCGCTTTTAACCGACTCCGACGGTTTTGTAAAAAGCCATGTAATGCGCATTGATAATGGAAAAAAGAAAGCAGTTGATTGCTTTCATCAACTCAATTATAAAGTGTTTGCAGCCGGCGATTCTTATAATGATCTTCAGATGATTAGAAATGCCGATTACGGAGCTTTGTTTTGTCCTCCCGACAACATAATAAAGGAGAATCCCGATTTGCGTATAGCGCGCGATTACGATAAATTGTTTGAGTACATTAACGATGGAGAGTAGAAATGGCAGTAAAGGATATTAACGACTTTAAAGAAAAAGCAAAAAAGGACATTAATGATATAAAAAACCTCGCCGGAGATATAGTGCGTATTATCGGCGGTGGAAGCGAGAATATAAAAAAGGAGTTGAAAAAGGCCGTTGACTCCTCAGTGGAAAAAAAGAAAAAAAGCGAGAACAGGAAAAAACATCTTATAACTTCCGCCTTGCCTTACGTTAACAACGAACCGCATTTAGGCAACCTGCTACAGGTTCTTTCTGCCGATGTTTATGCCAGATATTCCCGTCTTGCCGGATATGAAACTTTTTATGTTTGTGGAACAGATGAATACGGAACAGCAACCGAAATTAAAGCTTTGGATATGAACATGTCCCCGTATGATTTATGTACCAAGTTCCATGACGTACATAAAAAGATATATTCGTGGTTCAATATAAGCTTTGATCATTTTGGACGTACAAGCTGCCCCGAACACATTGTTATGACGCAGGAAATCTTTGATAACCTTGATAAAAACGGTTTTATAGAAGAGGGGGAAATCACTCAATACTATTGCCATCATTGTAAAATGTATCTTGCCGACAGATATATCGTAGGCGAATGCCCCAAATGCGGCAGTGAGGCAAAAGGAGATCAATGCGATAACTGCGGAACGCTTTTAGACCCATCAGAGCTTATCAATCCACGCTGTTCACGATGCGGAAATCCGCCCGAGGAGATGCAGTCAAAGCATTTGTTTATTAACCTTCCAAAGGCCTTGCCCATGCTTGAAAAATGGGAAAAAACAGCAAGCGTAAAAGGGGAATGGGCAAATAATGCCGTAGCTATTACGGAAGGCTGGATAAAGGCAGGCCTTAAACCCAGATGTATAACACGTGATTTGAAATGGGGAATCCCCGTTAACAAAAAGGGCTATGAGGATAAGGTTTTCTATGTTTGGTTTGATGCGCCCATAGCTTATATATCGCTTACCTCTACAGCCTTGCCTGATTCGTGGAAGGAATGGTGGCAAAATCCGGATAATGTGGAGTTGTATCAGTTTATCGGCAAGGATAATATTCCGTTCCACACGGTTATTTTCCCCATATCGCTGCTTGCAAGCGGACAGAACTGGACAATGCTGCACCACATTTCTTCAACCGAATATCTGAATTACGAAAACGGCAAGTTCTCAAAAAGCCGCAATGTAGGTGTTTTTGGCCTTGATTGTGAAAAAACGGGCATTCCTGCCGATATGTGGCGCTTTTATCTGTTCTATAACCGTCCGGAAAAGGGCGATTACAATTTTATGTGGGACGATTTTGAAAAGAAAATCAACGGTGAACTTGTTGGCAATCTTTCAAATCTTATAAACCGTACCCTTGTTTTCATATCCAAGTATATGGATGGTGAGGTTCCTACAACCGGTCTTGATTCAGGTTTTATTTCAGAGATTCGAAAAAGGGAAGAGCATATTACTCATCTTATGGACAAGGTGAAGGAGAAGGATGCCCTTCATGCAATTTTGGAATTGTCTGATGAGGGAAATAAGTATTTTCAGGATAACGAGCCTTGGAAAACGGTAAAAACAGACATGAAGGCATGTAAAAAAACGCTTGGAACCCTTGCGATGTTAGTAAGGGATTTGGCAATAATGATTATGCCTTATATGCCTTCATCCGGTGAAAAAATACTCTCGTTCCTTGGAGAGGAAAATCAAGATTGGTCATCACTGGGGCGCGCGCTGAATAAAGATACAAAGGTTCTTAATCTCAGCCACGTTTTCGATCGACTTGATCATAATTTAATTGAACGTTTAAAAATGCAATTTGCCGAAAAAAACAACAACGAGGGCGAAGAAGATCACAAGAAAGGTAAACAAAAGGGAGGAGAGATGATAGCAAATGAAAACGAGGCGGTAAAAGACACATTCCGCCGCAGAGTAACACTTAAGGTTGCAAAAATTACGAATATTGAAAGACATAGCGGAGGGGATAAGCTTTATATCCTGACTCTTGATGCTGCAGAGGGTGCTCCACGTACAATAGTTTCTTCAATTGTACCGTTTTACAAAGAAGAGGAGCTTCTCGGACACAACATTATAGTTGTACAGAACCTTAAGCCTGCTAATTTCCGTGGTGTAAAGAGCTCAGGAATGCTTCTTGCAGCCAGTGATAAAAACGACGAACACCATGAAACCTGTGAGGTTCTGTTTGCCGACAATATTCCAGAAGGAACAAATTTATACCCTGAGGGCATAGCTCCAGAAAGCGCTCCGGACTGCTATATAAAAGCAGAACACTTTTTTGAGCTGCCGCTTTATACGAAAAACGGGGTGCTTTGTATAGACAATGTGGAACTCAAAACCACAGACGGTAAAACGGTGAGTGCTCATAAATACATCAATGATGTGGTAGGTTAATATGCAGGACGGTTCTGTTCTTTTTGGACAACTTGTTGAAACCACATCCTATGTAGAGCATATTTCAAGAATCTACACGCCGTACAACACTTACACCATAAGCGCAGAGGACTTTGCAAACGGCAGGGTGAAGGTGTATGGCAGCGATGTACACATATTTCAAACCGACAAGGTAAAGGAAGGAACCGTCTTTGCAGCGGTTTTCAAAGAGGATGCATCCGTCCTAAGCAAGGCCGCATCCGAATGTCATCCCGTAAATGACGAAGATGATAAAAAGCTCCTTGGTACATCCCAAAAGGACAATACATTGGAAGAGGAAATTGACGGTGATATATTTAATGTCATTCCATCCGATGAAACTCAAAAAGAGGAAAAGCCCAAGGAGTTTGAAACCTTTAAAAAAGAATACATCTACGAGAATAAAAAAAAGCACGTTAAATCCGATGATGAAACCGTTGAAATAAAAAGAACCTACAGCTACCCGTCATTTTCCTATAAGTCTAAGTATCTTGAAACTATAACCGCAGAATATGACGATGAGGCAGAAAGGCTTGATTTAACGCTGCGTACACAGGATATCAACACGGTTATATCGGCTGTAAGCGAGGCACTGGGAATAGAAGCGTCAAACATCAGATTAACGGGACTATCCTATTTTGCAAATTTTGACGAGTATTTTCTATCCACTATACGTGCCGCTATTATCGCATCAAAGGCCGCAGAGAAATACGGTAAAAAGGTTGTTCTAACCTACAGACCGCTTTCGGTTTCCCCCTCGTTAGATATTACAAAAACAACGGTTATTTCAAAGGACGGAAGCGTAGTATATAGCGAGGACATACAGGTGGATGCGGATGTGGGAAACAGCTTTATCATCAGTGAGGACTGTGCAGACATAATAGCATCAAGTGTTGCCCCTCTATACGGTGTTAAAAAACTGAGTACAACCGTTCGTATAATGGAATCCTCATCACTCTGTACATTGTTCTTTGCAGGTTTTATAAAGGCAGCCCCCTCATCATGCGCATTAGAGCATGCTCATCAAATAGCATTTGCATTAGGGCTTGATCCTGTTGAGTTTATTGAAAACAGCTTAGGCAGCGAAGGCAATAACGAGATGGTGTTACGCCATGCGGCATTAAAGAGCGATATGCTAAAAAACACGTTCTCAAAGCTGCTTAAAGAAGATGACATATATATGCAATCTGCAGTGTTTTCAATGAACAATAAAAAGAATAAGGTATTTCTGTCCCCGCTTTCTGCCGTAAATAAGGCCGTAATAACATCTGTTGCCTTTGTTCCTACTGGAATTTCAAGAAGTTTTGAAAAACGCAATGCCTTTTCTGTGCTGATGCAAAAGGATCAGGACGGTGACAGGCGCCTTTATTTGGGCGCTCAGTCGGATGAATCAAATAAAAACAGAATAGAAGATGCTCTTAAGCAATATGAATCGTCATCCATGCGCGTGGGAATAAGTATAATGCCGCGCGGCTATAAGGGGAAGCCATTCTGTGCTGGTCCTGATATTTCATGTCGTCATACTTCCGTGGTTGCCGCAAAAATAAAGGAGCTTGTAGAAAGCGAAGCATCAAAATCAGTAACTCCAATACTTCAAGGGATCAAAAACACTCAGGAGAGTTCGGAGGTTTGGGGAATCTGTGCCGTAAACGGATATAAGGATTTTGTTTCCGATGAACTTGTTATAACCTCCGTACATATGATTTTACCCCATTCATCGTTTTATTCGACAAACGATGATTATATGTATTATAAAAGAATGATGCTGAAAATCTTTTCATTGTTCAAAGTGAGGTTTGCTGCATCTTTTGACGATTCTAAAGATATTAAAATTGAATTTATAGAGCGTGAGAGCGTATTTGATTCCACAGAATGTGTATTTCCTTTAATGCTGTCGTCTTTACGATTGCTTTCTTATTATCTGTCCCCGAAACGCAAAAAAACATCTGTAAGTGATGTTCATGTGAGCGAGGATATTCCATCTCAGGAAGAACAAGCCCCTGAAACAGAGGATAGTGCGCTAAACGGAGAAAACAATGACGATAAACTTTAAGTTAAACGATGAAGATATCAGTATAAATGTTAATTCAAACGAGCCTCTCTCTTACACAATACGTTCTCAAAGCGGAGATGTAAACAGGTATGCCTCGTGCGCTCAGCACACGTGCGGTCACTGCGTAGTGTACGACAGAAATACAAACGAAATACTCCTTTCGTGTTTAACGCCCGCATTCCATTTAGAAGGAGCGGATATAATAACAAGCGATTATTTCTTTGCATCAAAAAAAGCAGGTTACATTAAATTAGCATATAAGGATGTGCATACCTTTCCGTGCAGTGAGTGTATTCAAAAAACAACCCTTGTTTTGGACTGGGTAACATCAATTTTGGAGAAGAAAATGGTATATATCAAGGATGAAAAGGATTCCATTTTCTTTTTACACTTAGAAGAGGAACACAGCATGAAAGTACAGGATGCAGACAACATAGTTGAACAGAATAAGGCTTTTATTCTTTCATCAATGTCTGTTGTAAAATGCACATGCCTTACCCCGTCCGATATTTTGGCAATTACAAAAGCCGCTATTATCAGGCGAAGGAGGAGCAATGTATAACGGAGCGTTTTCACCTATTATTCAAACTCCGTTATCAGCATCCGGAGTGGACAACCTGTTTGTCAGACAGAATTCGCCTATGATTTTTGCAGGCGGCACTCATATAATGCGTGAGGTTATGAATTACCCCAATGTCACGGTTCCCGAAATAGTGGATATTCGAGGAATAATGGGGATGGATAAGTTTGTACAAACGGAAAAATCAATAGAAATAGGGGCTATCAACACCATTGCAAGAGTTAGGGAATTAGGGGAGTCATACTTTAACGATGTTATCAAGGCCTGTCTTGCAGGAGGAGCACCGGAATGTGTTAAGCGAAAGGCAACAATAGGGGGCGCTCTTGTAGCGGATGGTGTTTATTACAACCTTGTTGCTCCCCTTGTTCATTTAGGAGCAATGGTAGAGGTTCACTATTACACAGAGGGAGAAACCCTTGTCCGTGTTGTTCCGCTTTCGTCCATATACGACACAAGACAGCCAAAGCTTCAATACAGAACATTTATAACACGTGTAATAATCCCACAGGATAAAAAAAACGACAATCAGTTTTATTACTACAGAGCGCTTGGGTCTCCTGTTTGTAATCCTGGGGAATCCATGGTATTTGTTGGAAGCCTTTCAAACGATTCCCTTACAAGCGTCAATATAGAAGCTACTATTTTATTCTCCGATATCGGTTTTTATACCCTTGGTGATAAAAATCAGATGTTCAGGGTTGCAAGCATAACATCCTTTAAAGAAATTCAACATCTTGGAGAGGCCTTTAGTAAGAGTATTAGCGAAAGATTTGCCCTTTCTAAAACAGTTCCTTCCGCAGAACGCATACAAAAAGCTGTAAGAATCTTTGAGGATTTCCTTCTTGCGGTTACCGAAAGATTTTTGTAAAAGGAGTTCTATGAAACGTGATTTTAAAGATTGTGTTGCCGTTGTAACAGGTGGCGGAAGCGGTATAGGATTGGCTGTGGTAAAGGAGTTTGCCATCAGGGGATATTATGTATACTCCCTTTTCAGAAGGGCAAAAAACGGACAGATAACAAAGCTGAATTCGGGCACGGTTGAAGAGAGAACCTGTGATGTTACGGATGAAAACAGCATAAAAAATTCACTTGTCGGAATTGACAGAATAGATGTTCTTATACACCTTGCAGGAAGCGGCATTTGCGGCAGTGCAGAAGCCACAAAAGATGAGGATGTTCGTTTTCAGATGGACGTCAATTTTTTCGGAACCGTAAATGTAAACAGAATCGCCTTGCCCATTATGAGAAAAAGACGCAAGGGTCTTGTGATAATCACATCAAGCGTAGGAGGGGTCTATCCCTTGCCTTTCCAGGGGTTTTACAGCGCTTCTAAATTTGCTCTTGAGGGCTATGGCGGTGCGCTTAAAATGGAAACTGAGAAATTCGGTATTAACGTGTGTATAATTCAGCCTGGAGATGCCGCAACGCCGTTTACTGCTATGCGTAAAACAACAGAGAGTGCTCTTTCACCGTATAAAGAGATGTGCGATAAAACATTAGGTATTATAGAGAAGGACGAGAAACACGGGTATTCTGCAGAAAGAGTGGCAAAAGTCTATTTCAAAACCTCGCTTAAAAAACATCCTCCATGTACTGTTGCAGTGGGGTTTAAATACAAGGTCCTTGTTTTTTTAAAGCGAATCTTCCCTGTAAGAACGGCATATTTTGTTCTTAAAAAAATGTATTTGTAAGCTATCTTGCATAGTAGGACATAATATCCTTTACACGATACAGTCTTGCCTTTTCGGTATGTATGGGTTGTATGGGACTGTCGTCTAAGTCGGCAAGGGTAAGAGCAAACGAATACAGAATGAGCGCATCGCGGGGATTTTCGCTTTCGGGAAAGAACATAAATGCTTTTTCAAGCACCTCGCGGTTTGTTCCTTCGCGCATTATATCCGCATTTTTATGAACGTTTGGAAAATCACAATACCTCTTATTCATTCTTTTTACGGCATTGTTTATTCTGTCAACCGCATCGCTTAAAAACGAGTCATCGTCATGTGTATAATCAGCTTCCTGTACTTCATATACCGCACTGAATCTGCTAAGAAGAGTGGATGTTATGTTTTTAAGATGGGCCTGTATTCTGGAAGCGGCGCACTTGCACGGTGTTCTTTTGCTCCCCAACGCTCCGCAAGGGCATGGATTCATTGCCGCAATAAACGAAAAACGCAAAGGAAATGATCCTCTCTTTAAAACCGTGAATGTTCCCTTATCCTGTATATCTCTTATTATACTAAGCGTATTTTCGTTCATATTGGTAATTTCGTCAGCGACTACGGCTGCGGAGTGGGACAGGAGTATTTCAGGCAGCTCATTTCCCTTTTTAACAAGGCTGTCCTTATCGTTCAAATACATAACTTTGCCTTTGTTGTCGGGATAGAGGTTGAAGCAGGCCCTTATTTTTGAAAGCTCCTGTGTTGTTTGTTTGTCCGTAATGCCGATAAGCCTTTCTGTTCTACCTATAAGCATTGTTTTTCCAATGCCCCTTTGTCCGAAGAACAGGGCGTTATGCCCTCCTGCGATTGCGGCTGTGAGTATTTCTTTTTCGTTGTTCAGTCCTATTATTCCCTTAAATGGGTTTGACAGTAAAGCACTTGAAGGGTTTGTATTGTTTGAAGAAAGGCTTTCAAAGTTCCCCTCGTTAATTATGTTGATAAGGGCATTTGCCGCACTTTCAAGCGTTGTGGCTTCTATTGTATAAAACGGGTAGTTCTGATTTTTTACAACATTATCTTCCTTTCCGTACAGCACTACAGCATGGCAGGAAAGACGTCCGGCATTTAAAATTGCATTTTCCGTTCCGGGGGACGGCAGTATATTGCCGTTTAAATCAATCTCTCCGTGGGCAAGTATGCTAAGGTGAGTGTTGCTTTTTGAAAAAAGAACCGCAAGGGCAATGGGCAAATCGAGTGCAGAGCCTGTTTTATGTATTCCGCTTGGTAAAAGACTTATCAATACGCTCTCCTGTGGAAATCTGAACCCCGAAGCTCTTATGCTCTCCCTTACGCGTTCCTTTGATTCTTTAACAATGCTGTCTGCAAGACCGGATATTTCAAAAGAGGGGAACCCCGGATGTGATGAACACTGCACGTTTATATGCTTCCCCTCGTAGTTGTTGTTAATAATTCCGTATATCTTCATTAATTTTCTCCCTGTTTATCCTAAGTAAGCTTTATATTCTGTTTTATTGCGTATTTTTAAAAAAACAGGCTGTTCCGCTATAAAAAATGAAATTTGTTGAAAATACAACAAAAAAAGTTAAATTTGCACCTAATAAAAGGCAATTATTGTCTATATCGCATAAATGAGGTTTAATTTCTGCTATGGAACATTTTGGATTTTGGGGGCTTATCCCTCCGCTTTTGGTAATTATCCTTGCTTTTGTGACCAAGGACGTAATTATTTCCTTGTTTTTAGGAATATTTGTAGGCTCTCTTTTTGTGGCAGGCGGAAACCCGCTTATGGCGATAATCAACCTAACAGATGCGATTGCAGGCAATCTTGCCGACGGGTGGAATATAAGAATTCTTCTCTTTTGCGCCCTTCTTGGAGGCTTGGTTGGTCTTATGACAAAAACCGGAGCATCTCGTGCTTTTGGTGAATGGGCTGTAAGGAAAATCAAAAAACGAAGTACAAGTATGCTAATGGCATGGGTTTGCGGTGTTATAATATTTATTGACGATTACTTCAACTCACTTGCAGTAGGAACCATTATGCGCCCCATTACCGATAAAAATAAGATTTCAAGGGCGAAATTGGCATGGATTCTTGATTCAACGGCAGCTCCTGTATGTATTCTTGCCCCTATATCATCGTGGGTTGTTACGGTTATGAGTATTATTCGTGACAGTTCAGGCTTTGAGAGCCTTGGTATGACTCCTCTAAGCTTTTTCATTCACCTTATGCCCTATAACATATACGCCATACTTACTCTTATCATGATTATAGTTGTTGCAATATCCGGAAGGGATTATGCCGCAATGGCACGTGCAGAGGCTATGGCAAAAGAAGGCGTGCTTTATGATTCCTCATATGGCGATGCGCCAATGACAATGGAGGATACGGATGCAGAAAGACGTGTAAGACCCATGAATATGAAAGAGGCTTCTCAAGCCAACAAGGCAAAAACCATAGATATGATATTGCCTCTTCTTGTCCTTATTGTGGTTTCGGTTGTGATGTTCCCGTTCACTACCTATCTTGGTGCCGTTTCATCAGGGGATGCAGAGTCTTTATCAGCCGCGATCTCGTCAATGACAATTGGCGATGCTTTTAACAATACCGATGCATCCATGGCTTTGTTCTATGCAATTATATTCACAATGATATTCACCTATATTTACTATCTTGCACGCAGATTGTTCAATATTAAAGAAAGTTCAACTGCTCTTTTGGACGGAATGAAAACCATGGCTCCTGCGCTTGTTATTCTTACATTGGCATGGACTATAGGCGGAATTATCAAAAGCAGTCCATCAGACGGAGGGCTAGGGCTTTCTGTGTATCTTAGCGAAGTGTTCGTAAAGGGTAATTTCCCGCTTTCAATGCTTCCGGTATTGGTGTTTATTCTCAGCGCTCTTATAGCTTTTGCAACAGGAACCAGCTGGGGAACCTTTGCAATAATGATTCCAATAACTCTACCCATAGCCGTAGGGCTTGCGGGGCAAAAGGGGCTTGAAGCAAATGGATTTGTAAATGCTTGCAGTATCTGTATAGGGGCAGTTCTTGGCGGTGCCGTGTTTGGCGATCATGCATCTCCTATATCGGATACAACAATCCTTTCTTCAACAGGAGCAGGATGTCCGCATCTTCAGCACGTTGCAACTCAATTACCATATGCAGGAACAGTAGCTGTTATTTCATGCATATCGCTTTTAATATCAGGCCTTTGCTCATATTCGCTTATAGTGGGGTGGGTAGTTGCAATTATCCTGTTTGTTCTTGCAATGATCTTTTTACCAATCTATTGGAAGGATAAAAAACCATTAGTGTGACAAATTTAAAAAACATAATTGATTCTCATTTCCACCTCATTTCTTTACAAGAGAAAGGGGTGGATGTTTTCTCTATGCTTGCCGCTTTAAAAGACAGCGGAATGAGTGGCGGAATTGATGTTTCTATTTATCCTGAGGACATAGAGAAAAGGGTGGTTTTTAAAGATCTTTTACCCGGCTTAAAACTGTCGATAGGCTTAGGTCCGTGGGGTACCGAAGAGGGCAGATTAAGCGTTGATGAAGAGATAAAAAACGAGATAATTCTTATTGAAAAATACAGAAAATACATAAGCTTTATCGGCGAAATCGGACTTGATAATTACCACTCGTCATATGGTGAAAAAAAGGTTCAGGAACAGCTTTTTATACGTGAGATTGAACTTGCAAATCTCTATAATCTACCAATAATTATTCACTCACGCGAGGCTGTTGGACAAACTGCGGATATCATAAGCTCTCACCGCGTTGAAAAGGGCGGAATTTTCCACTGTTTTTCGGCAAACGAATACCTTTTAAAAAAAGCGCTGGACACAGGGTATTTTATATCCTTCGCAGGCCCTCTCACCTACAAAAACAGCACATCGCTCAAGGCGATTTTACGCTATGTTCCGCTTGATAGGCTTTTATTTGAAACAGACAGCCCGTATCTACCTCCACATCCGTTTAGGGGTACGGTAAACACGCCCGATAAGGTGGTTTACGTATATCAAACCGCTTC